>DAORIN010000065.1:0-3611 GCA_035438545.1 Minisyncoccota bacterium
TGGTAAAGGGAAGAACACCGGTACGCCATTCTCTGGCGTCATGAAGGCACCGCGCGACACCGTACCGTTTGAATCTATTACTAAAGCACTTGGCAAAGACTGGCGCACAACTCCAGTTTCGTGTCCGCAGCCGGGAGGGTACGGAGGCGCTATGGGTCCTACCCAGTTCATTCCTTCAACCTGGATGCTTTTCGACGCACGGCTTAAGGCAGCGCTTGGAGTTCCTGCTACTAATCCATGGAATGCAGAGCATGCCATCATGGCAACCGGTCTCTACCTTCAGGATGTAGGAGGTACCGGAGGAACCTATACAGCTGAGCACAATGCTGCTTGCCGTTACTACTCCGGCGGTGCCTGCTCGGGTGGAGCAATTTCAGCCTATGGTGATTCAGTGGTGGCTAAGGCAAATGCGTATCAGCGGGATATTGATTTCTTGAAGGATAATTAAGCCACCTATCACTTTCTTCTATCCACAGTAGGAATGATTTTTTGATGAGTATCTCCGCTACAGTAGTAGTATGAACCATCTTTCTCGCCTGTTCGTTCTTGCACTCTTCTTATTAACTCCATTCGTTTCGAGCGCTCAAGAGACGGCACGTCCCTACATACCACGTGTCTTGATCCATGATGTATCGGTAGAGAAGGCAACTTACGCGCAAGGAGAGACGGTGAATGGTTCTTTCGTCATCACGAATGCGGATACTGCATCAGCGGGCGGTATTGTCTATGTCGTACGACTTGTCGGAGGATATGACGATACGTCTATTTGGTCATCGGAATACGTTACCCAACGGTCAGAGGTATTTGCTCTCGGTCCAAACGAAGAGGTAACCCGTACCTTTTCTATAGCTGTTCCTCAGATGCTTGCTGGAGAAGACTTCGGAGTGGAAGTTCAGGCAGAGCTTGCGTCTGGGTTTCCGCTCGGGTGGGACGCAGCACGCATCGCCATTAATGGTACTGCGACGTATCTCACCGTAGACGACGCGTACGTGCTTATCGGCAATCGAGATTTTCACACTGAAGAAGGTCCGACCTTGCATGAAGGTCAGACAGGATCGCTACTGGCGAAAGTGAAGAACGCAACGGCTGAGGCGATTACACTCCACCCGGTCATCACTTTCGTATCCATGGAAGGGGTGACGAACGAAGTCCAGCAAGATGCACTCACGATCGAAGCAGGCAAGGACGCGACCGTTTCTGTTCCTCTTGCGGCGACCACGCCTGGCGTCTACACGGCAACACTTCGTCTCGAAGATGCTGGAGGAAGCGTACGTGCGCCGCTTTTGAACTACCGCTTTATCGTTGCTGGAGCGACCGCGCGTATACAAACCATCGCCACGGGGGATACGGTGTGGGGGAGCGGCGACACGGTTGACGTGGTGGTATCTATTTCCGGAACGCCACCGGACATAAATCCAAACGGGGCACCACGTGAGCAGTCCGACACGACTGCCGAGCTCCGGCTCACGTTAAAGAATGAGTGGGGTATAGCCGTCGCTGAATCTTCGACTGAAGTCGATATAGCGACGAGCAAGAGTCCGATCATTCCTATGACATTGTCCACAGGAGCAAGTGCGCTCCTCGCCCGAGCGGAACTCGTGAAGGACGGTAAGACGATTTCCCTTCTTGAGACCCCACTTTCTGCCGGCTATAAAGAGGCGCAGGCGAAAGTAGTTACGCTCCTCGTGCTTCTTGTAATAATTATTCTTGCAGTTATCGCAGCGTTCGTATTCAGAAAGCGCGATGCGATGAATGCGTTCGTGTTCGGCCGGGCAAGTATCAGTGCATGTGTGGTCGGCTTCCTAGCGGCACTTTTTGCACTGCTGCTTTGGCTCGGTGTCCTGTCCGTTCCAGCAGCTCATGCAGTTGGTTCTGGTAATTGCTTTGATCCCGAGAATCCAAATAGTGAGTATTTCTGCGACGGGGGAGACCCTGGCGGTGGAGATCCCGGACCGTACGTGCCTCCTACGTATTGGTACGCCAGTTATGTACGCGACGGCGGTATATGGAGTGAGTTTGTGCGTAACAACCTCCCGATATGGGACAGGACGGGCAGCCAGTACAGGGTACGCAATTACGTGTACACGCCTCCACAGGCACTCACCGAAACTTCGTACAATGTCGGACTCGGCTACAATGCCTCACTTCCTATAAACATCGGAAGTGCATTCAAGACCACATGGGACTATACGCGTCAGCAAGGACGTCTTACCGATCCGGTAAGTGGTAACCAGTACGTAGACTTAGTCTCGGACGCATCCATTTATAGTCTCCCTGCTACTACCTATTTCGTGACTCCAGGAGGGTGGACGTCAGCTGGGTCATCGGATACTGCGACACCATTTATCTACCTCAATGCGCTCCGGCTCCCGATTACTCCCGGCGGGTCGTTCTACATCGATGGAACCGTATCGTATTACGAATGCACTAACATGCTGGTCGGATTTAAATTGGAAGGCACATTCCAAGGCGTAGCACGGCAGCAGACTATTGGTGCTTCGGGAACTCACGGTCACACCATATCAAGTGCGTCCAAACGCTTTACGCTTGGCCCCTTCACAGCGCCTTCAACTCCCGGCACCTATCGACTCACTCTCAATAGCGGATGGACCTTCGGTCATACACCACTTGGAAACACGGATATAGGCCATATCGACATAGACGTGGGAGGTCCTGTAGCAACCCTTTCGCCGTCCCCCTCGAGTATTGTCACTGGTTCTTCTTCGACCCTTACCGCTTCGTGTCAGAACTCAACAATTGCGTCTATTGATAATGGGGTGGGGACGGTAAATGCAACGACTGACACAAGAAGTGTGGCTCCGGTTGCGAACACCACCTATACCCTTACTTGTGAGGACGCACAGGGAAGAACAGCGCAGGCAACTGCTGCCGTGACCGTGTTTGATACTCCGTTAATGGCAACCTGCACTGCGGCGCCGTCTTCGGCGGATTCGGGACAGACCGTGAACTTCTCATCTTCAGTATCAGGCGGCACAGGTAACTACAGCTATTCGTGGAGGGAATCAGGAAACGTCTTCGGCACCAATTCGAGTGCCAGTAAGTCGTTCTCTTCGAATGGTACGAAAACCATTACACTTACCGTGACCGATCTTGGGCCTGCGCCGACCTCAAGTTTCTCTGCGAGTCCAACAAGTGTTGTTTCAGGTAATTCATCCACGCTGAGCTGGACGTCCTCAAACACCAGCTCCTGTACGGGTACCGGGTTCTCAACGGGTAGCGCAACGTCCGGATCTGTTGTCGTTTCTCCGAACACCTCAACCACGTACTCGCTTGCGTGTACTGGTGCAGGAGGTTCAGTGAACAAGAGTGCGACGGTCACTGTGACGGCACCACCTCCAGCACCGACTTCTTCATTTGCTGCAAGTCCAACCAGCATCACCTCAGGAGGTTCCTCAACGCTCTCCTGGTCTTCAACCAATGCAACGTCCTGCACCGGCACTGGGTTCTCTACTGGGGGTGCAACTTCGGGAGCGGCCACAGTTTCGCCGACGACTACCAGCTCCTATTCGCTTTCGTGTAGCGGTGCAGGAGGTACGGTGAATAAGAGCGCAACAATCACCGTGACTGCTGGAGGAGGCGGCGGAGGAGGA
>DAORIN010000066.1:0-3597 GCA_035438545.1 Minisyncoccota bacterium
ACGAGATCCGCCTTTATCGTCGTTCGTGGTAAATCCGATGACCACATCGTCGGGAGCGGATCCGTTCTCGGTGAGCGTAAAGCCGTTAATCGTGGTTGAGGCAGAACCGGTGTTCGAGACCTTCACATACGCGACAGGGACTGAACCACCATGAGCGACGTTGCCGCCGGTGAGAAGAAGAATAGGAGACACAGAAAGAGATCCGCCGGTTCCTCCTGCTAAAGTCGCTCCATTTGCCGGAAGAATACTGAGGGTCTTCTTCGCGAGGGTGTTCTTGCTGACTCCTTTAGGGCCATACAACGTGACGGTGTAATTCCCCACTGGCAGTTTTTTACTTACCGTCGCGCGCCACTTCCCATCTTTTACTTTGAGTGCATTGCTCTTATACATGTCTTTCCCCGTACCATTTTCTACGAGTATCCGTACTTTGGAGACACCGGAGGCAGTGCCCGTAAGAGCGGGCGTCGTATCTTTCGTCGTAAGCGTAGAGGCATCGATAGCTCCTGAGCCTGCAGCAAATGCCTCAATGGGAAGACCTGCGGATAAGAAGATGATGAGAGAGAAACAAGCGACAGCGCGGGTAAGGATGGTCATAGAAAAAGTATATGAGGAGATGTGATTATGAGCGAGTTTATGAAGTACTTCATGAAAGAAACGACGAACTCTCGGAGCGTGGGCTTCGAGAGTTCAGACGATTCAAGCAGAGCTTGATGACGGATTAGGTACCGGGGACGGTGTCGCCGACGACATTTGCGTCATCGGTGCCAACGGTCATAACGCCGCTGTGGACGTGGAGGTTTGGTGCGGTGGAGAGGGCCTGCTCAGCAGAGCTTGCTTCCATCGTCATCACCTCACCTGCCGTGTTCACATAGGCATAGGTTGCTGCGAACGTCGCTGCCGGAGCGGCGACGAGCGCTGCAAGGGCGAGCGCGCCCAAGAATAGATTCTTCATGGAATTCAAAAGTTAATTATGTTAGTGCCTGAGCTCCTAACTCAGGGAGCATATACCTATATGCATGAGGGAATTATGAAGAAATTCATGAAGTATGACCATAGGGGATACATGTCAGGGAAGTGACTTCCCTGTCATATGGTCCTAGTCGTACTTCTTAAACTCCTTCAACAGATACCGTTCAAGATCATCCACATTCTTCTTGAGATCCTCGTTGAGTTCCGCTTCTTCGTCGGTGAGCTCACGTCGGGAGCCAGCGCGCTCAAGGGTTCGGAGATGGCGTTCTAGCTCCTCCTTATAGATGCGAAGCGAGCGATGGAGGAGCTTATCGCGCTTCTCTATGCGTGACTTAGCACCCGTCCGGACGATGAATAGCTTGTACCAAGCGGCAGCGGCGGCAGCGAGCGAGAGAAGTGAAATGAGGAGGATGAGGAAGATAAACCATGCGAGCGTAATGTTCAGACTACCGATGCTAAACAGGGTCTGGTTTGCGAGAGCCGTCGGGATATTGAAGGAACCGGCAGCTTCTGTGTGGTTCCCTGCTTTATCCACTGCCGAAAGCACGATTGAATGCACTCCTGACTTGCTGTAGCGGAAGTGATACGAACCATTTACCACTTCTTCTGCCTCTATACGAACCGGTTCGCTCCCATCCACTGCAAGAAGGTAGTGGCTTATACCAGACGTCGTGTCTTCAGCGTGTATGCCAGAGATGAGTAGCTCCTGTCGCGCCGCGTCATAGTCGAGAAGAATGTCAGAAGCGAGATCGGGGGCTACTGAATCGATCTGGAGACGGAAATGCGCAACAGGACCCCACCCGCTTGCCGTACGAGCACGCACATTGAAGTACCGCACGCCGTCATCAAGGTTTGAAATACGCTTCTCTACAATAGCCGGCTTGTAATCAACGGACGGAGTGGCGTTTTCGTCAGCGTCAACAATGGTCTGTACTGCTGTAGCGCCTGCAGGAAGCTCCCAGGTAATAAGCGGGTTCTGATTCTGATACCACGCATTTGGATCGCTATGCGTTGGTGAAGAGAGATTTGAGATAGCTCCCGTACCAGTGCTGCCGGTAGATGGAGTAGGTGTTGCCGGAGTGGATGGCGTTGGTGTAGGCGCCGGCGTGACCGCAGTCTCTGCAATAGTGATAGTGCCGCCATTAGATGCGGACAACACGTCCGTTCCCATACCATCGTTTGCACGAAGTGCTGTGTCCGTAAGGGTGAGCGTTGCCGTACCCGCTTTCTTTGCATGAAAAGTAATAGAAAGTACGGTGCCTGCAGATCCGGTATATCCGGGTGTTGGAACGCCGCCATCAAAATGCACGGTGCCGGACGTGTTCGAGTATCCCGGCTCCTCCACCCAGAGGGTAAATATGGAACCTGATTTACTGGTGCCGACGACATCCAACATATCGGTTGGGAATCGGAGCGTTCCCTCTCCTTGGTTGATGGCGACTCCTTGAGTGTTTGCAACTAAGCGTACCGTGACAATATCTCCGGCGCGCACCGATGCCTGACCGGGAGATACGTTAAGAGATGCAGCAAGTGCAGACAATGGCGTGGTCCCCACAAGGAGTAGTCCCAGCACTACGCTAAAGAGTGTTCGCATAGCTTAGGAGCGCTTCATCCGGCGCCACACGAGTGAGGCAATGATGCCAAGCGTGAGAATGATAGCTGCGGCAAGGAGACGTTCCATCCATGGGTTCTCTGGTGCTACCGCTACCGTCACGCGCTTCCCGTTTTCTCCCACTGCCGTCACCCAAAGCGTACTGCTGCGTGACTGATCCTGGAGGACATAGTACCGGTCTGCAGGTACCTCTGCGCGCCACCATCCTTCGCGCACGGCGTAATGGTCAACCGAGCTTCCTGACATGCCGCCAAAGAAGGTGGCGAACCATTTCCCTTCGAAAAGTGAGGCATCACGGCCGACTTCTGCGATAAGTGAGGTCGGAGCGCTTTCTGGAAGCGGGTCCACATGAACGCTACCTTCAGGTCCAACTGAAAGCGTTGCTGGAGCAACCGCAATTGCGAGCGCAGTCCCCACTCCATCATTCTCGTATCCGGTAACGGTTCCTTTGAAGGGATAGGAACCAGGAACTTGTGCATGACCCTCGATAACAAACAGGAGCATCGGCTCGTTCGTCGAAACGCCACCCGGAGCCCCGAGCGTAAATTCAATAGCATGAGAAGCGGGCACGTAGCTTGGACCGGTCATGAATAAACTAAATGCTGAACCTGCCGTATTGATGCGATCAACCACGACGCCATCTGGCACCTGTATAACGCCCTCAACAACATTCAGAGTTACTCCTTCTGGAGTAAGGACGACCGGAAGCGAGAAGGGGTCGCCGGCTCCTGCAAGCGGTGTCTCAATAGAAAGTTGGGCAGCGTAGGCGGGAAGCCAAACGAGCGCGAGGAGGAGTGTGACGAAAGAAAGCTTTTTCATATTATCGAGTTCTTCCCCAATGATATAGGAGTATTGAGAAGTCGACAGCGTCGACCCGCGCATCTGTGTTTAAGTCAACGCGCGGATTGCGGAATGGTGCCTGCGTCTTCCAGAACGCGAGCATGATGGAGAAGTCCACGGCACTCACGCGTCCATCGCAGTTAATGTCACCGATTATGGAATTACACGAATCCCCG
>DAORIN010000067.1:0-3483 GCA_035438545.1 Minisyncoccota bacterium
CATCGCCTTCATCATCCTGTGCTTCCATCATTGCCTGGAACCAAGGATAGAACTTATCAGGGTACGCATCCCATACGGCACGTGCAAAGAGTGCTGCCGCATCAGAGTCGCTTCCGAGGAACTGGAAGTCCTTAAGAACAATCTTTACCTTGCCGCTCTCGACATAGTTCGCGTATACCTGCGCAACGGTTTCCATGTCGTACTTCTTGCAGAACGGACACTGGTAGTCGAACCAGACCGCCATAGTGACTGGAGCTGTTGCGCTTCCGAGTACCGGCGAGCTCCCAATAGAAAGATTCTTAATATCGACAGCAGCACCCTGCGTGCCTTCAGTAGTTGGACGCGTGCCGCCGGTGCCAAAGGCAAAAGCGACAGCGATGATAATAGCGCCGAGAAGCACTGCAATAGGAGTCAGATATTTCTCGACGAACGGGCTTTCTTGAGTAGTGGTCATGATGCGAAACACATATTATTTTGCAATCCCTCTAGCATACCTCCGGGGGCCAACTCGTCCAATAGCTAGAAAACGCCCCGAAATACGGGGCGTTTTCGCGAGCTAAGGACGAACTAGTTGTCCCCCGGACCTTGATCAGGGGTACCGTCGTCCCCGGAAGGTCCCGTTATATCTACCTGGATACCGGGGCCCTGAGGCTCAGCAGGCGCTCCGGTACGGCTCGTGAAGTACCACACACCAAAGCCTACGATGAGCACGAGAATAATAACGAGAAGCGTGTTTCCGAAATTATTGTTGTTCATAGAGGGTGAGTTATGCGCGACGTTTTGCGGACTTCTTCACCGCTTTCTTTGCCGTCCGCTTTACGGTAGAGCGTGCGCCTTTCATCTCCGCCTGAATCTTCTTCCAGTTATTCTTTAGTTCCATCGCCGCCTCGCGAATTTCTTCTGGATTCACTGACTTCGCTGCGCGATACGTGTTTGCAACACGATCAATGACGCCATGGATGACTTTGTCATCTAATTTCTGAATCATCTTCGCTTCCTTAATAACTTCACGCTTCATAGCGCCTGCCCACTTACGTGCTTTTGCACGATGCTGCTTTGCCCCCTTCGCTCCATAGAAATAATAGGCAGCACCTGCTGCCGCTCCTGCAGCAACGACGCCTGCGGCGATGCCCGCTGCAGGAATGCCCTTCTTCTTTGTACCTGCTTTCTTGGTTGTTGATTTTTTTGTTGCCATAGAACTGTAGAGTGAGTGAAAGCGGGTTAAGACTTCATGAAGAACTTCATGAGTCGGTCTTCTTTTTTGGAGAGCGTCGCTTTTTGATGCCGAACACGCCACGCAACATACGTTCAAAGGACTCAAGGAGACCTGCGAGTTTTGATCCTTCTTTTCGCGCTACAGCGCGCACCTCCTGAATATCGGCCCGAAGAGCTTTGGCTTCCTCCTCCACTTCCCCAAGAATGCGTTCGATGCCGCGCAGGACACGTATGCCATAAAAAAGAATTGTGGCGAGGAGTATGGAAGTGACGATGGTACCGATAGTGGCGACAAAGAAGAAAATATCCATCTTTAAAAAATCGCTCATGTAAGGACAGTGTAGCACTAGACTAGTAATGAGCTGTTAGAATGAAGCAAGTATGATTGGCTTTGATCACCACCTCCACCTACGCAAACGCGTATACAAAAAACTTGAGCAGTATCCAAACCCCGATACGTTAAAACGATTTCTTGATAAGGCGATGGTATTTGTCGGCATCGCAGGTCCGCTCGCCATGCTCCCCCAGGTGTATCAGGTATTTGCCACACAGGATGCGAAAGGACTGTCCATTATTACCTGGTTCATATGGACGCTCACGAGCGCCCTCTGGCTTACCTATGGCGTTATTCATAAAGAGACGCCTATCGTTGTCTCTAACAGCATCTACATCGCCCTCCATGTCACCATCGTGGTCGCTATCCTGGTGTTCGGATAGATAAAGAAAAACCGCCCGAATACTTCGGGCGGTTTTTCTTGGGTGTAATTACTCCTCGATGAACGTAAGCGCGACGCCGGTCTTCCCTGCGCGGCCCGTACGGCCAATTCGGTGGGTGTAGTCCTCATAGGTCGCTGGCAGGTCAAAGTTAATGACGTGCGAGACGCCCGAGATATCAAGACCACGTGCGGCAACATCGGTAGCGACGAGCACGTTCACATGGTTCTGCTTGAAGAGACCGAGTGCTTTCTGACGCTTACCGTGCGTCTTATCACCATGAATGCTTTCCGCCTTGATGCCAACGCGGGAAAGATCACGCGCAAGACGTTCAACACCATGCTTGGTGCGTCCGAACACGAGTGCCTTATCAAACTCAGGATTCTTCAAGAGGTCGATAAGGGTCTCAAGCTTGCGTCCACGAGGGACACGAACCACATCCTGATCGATGGTCGCTGCCGTATCGCGCGTCTTCACGGAGATACGTACCGGATTCTTCAAGAAGTCGTTCACCAAGCGTTCAATGCTCTTATCCATCGTTGCGGAGAAGAAGAGCGTGTGACGGTCACCGCGCATCTTCGCAAGGATAAAGCGCATATCATCGATGAAGCCCATGTCGAGCATGCGGTCCGCTTCGTCGAGTACAACCGTGGAGAACTTCGAAAGGTCGAGCTCACGGCGTTCCATAAGGTCCTTCAAGCGTCCTGGCGTACCGATGACGAATGCTGGGCGACGGCGAAGCACACGAATCTGTGGCTCAATGCCCGCGCCTCCCACACACACAACGGCGTTCATAGAGAGACGCTTCGCGAAGCCCCAGAATTCAGTTTCAATCTGAATAGCGAGTTCACGGGTTGGCACCATGACGAGAATGTTCTCTTCCTTTCCAAGAGCGCGCATCTTCAATACTTTGTCGATGAGCGGAATGAGGAAGGCTGCCGTCTTTCCGGTTCCGGTGTTCGCAAGTCCCACGACATCCTCTCCTTTGAGGACATGCGGAATCGACTCGTCCTGAATCGGCGTTGGGTTCATGTAGCCCTTCGCAAGGATGTTCTCCTTAAGCATCGAGTCTATAGGGAAATCTGCGAACGAGTGCTTCGGCACGAATGGTGCTTCGTCAGCGAGCGGCTTCGCTTTATTAATGAGTTTTGAGAGGTCGACAGCCATTTCCTGCTGGCGTCCACCGCGTCCACGGGAACCACCGCCACCGCGGGAGTTACCTCCAGAACGAGGGCCACCACGAGAAGGTCCGCCGCTATTGCGACGAGGGCCACCTGCGCCGCCTCCGCTTCGCTTCTGAGCAAAGCGTTCATATCCCGGACGATCACGAAGATCATTCCGGCTGTTTTTACGCACAATATACGTAGTAGTCATCTAATTATGTAAGTGAATGCTCTGCGCTAAAGAGGAGAAAAGCTAGCGCACGAGCTTGATATTCACAGTCGTCTTTAGAGGTTCACCCGAATCTCTCCTTGCTGCTTTGCGGGTGGTCTCGAGTGAATCTCAAGACGGAAAACCGATAGAAAACTGTTGTGCCATTAATATAGCACCTCC
>DAORIN010000068.1:0-3466 GCA_035438545.1 Minisyncoccota bacterium
CTCATAGGACACAGTATACGCGAACCAATTTCCTACGGTATGCTATGCCCATGAATATGGAGCGACCAACGAATGGAAGTGGTGAAAGCTCTGAGTGGGTGAGGGCTCGAGAGAAGGGACTCGATATGAGCCAGAAAGCGCGCATGGAGCGTGCGGATGCTCTCTTCCCTACCGTCATGTATACCGGAACCACTTCTGTATTTGATGAGTTCTCTCCCGAAGAAAGCGGAAAAGGGTCCGGAATAGCTCAGGTAGACGGGGCGGTCTGGGCTACCTCAGACCCAGAAGTCGCTAGCTACTTTGCTCTCTTTCCGTTACAAGACCCATATAAATACCTGATAGCGCTGGTACGAAAAGCTAACCTCGGAGAATGGTACAACTCACGAGCAACTGCTGAACAGTTGACGATAGATAACCCTAAACTAAAAGAGGCGATGGGCACTTTTGCGGATACGCTCGCCAAACATAAAATCTCAGAGAAGAACTGGATTGGTAAGCTGCTCTCTGAGAAAACGCTCCGTACTGCGGTCCTTGAAGACGCTGAACGTATTGCTGACACCTTCGCTACTATTACCGGTACCCGCGTTTCTATAACACCGGTAGTCATGCCGCTTCGAATTAATGATGCTGACTTTATTGCAAAAGACTTCGAAGGCTCCTCTATTGAAGAGATAACGAACCTTAACGACGATTATGTGCGAGATATGCGCATGGAGGCTGAGAGAAAAGAAAGTGGCGGCATCACTCTTCATAACGTAGCCGACGGAATAGACAAACACTCCACTATCATGGCTATCAAGAATTACGCGCGCATACGCTCCATACACGCGGCGTTTGATCCTGATCGTAAAGACGAGGCAGGGTTGATGTATTAAAAAGAACAGCCACGCTTGGGTGGCCGTTCAGTTTCGTTTCAAGTTCGCCCTACCGTGGAGATTCGTCAGTGTTTAAACCGACGACCATACCAGCAAAGCTCAGCACGCCCCAGAGGACGACAAGCCCGAGCGTGGGCCAGAAGTTGTGGTTCTCCGGAAAATGCTCGATGCTCTGTCCGATGTAGAAGAACGTCGCGAGCGCATAGAGCCATGGAACGCCGAGCACAATAGCACCGATGATACGCACGCTTTCATGGGCGTTGTACCGATATCGGAAATAGAGAAACGGTAGAAGGTACGTAGCCGGGAGCGCAATCCAGAGATTGATGTCGCTCAAGATCTGAGGAAGATATTTCTACATTCTCACTTACCTCGCGAATAGTTCCCACCCAGCGCGACCATACCACAAAAGCTTCGAATCGTGCAAAGAAACAGCCCCGCAGATGCGGGACTGTTTCTTACTTTTGCTCCTCACACACTTTTCAATCTTCTTCGTCGTACTCAATATCGAATGAGAGTCCGTGTCGTTCTTCCACCTTGCTGATGGCCATCTTCAACTGATCATCAAACCCCGCTTCTTCTTGAAGTTGTTTTCCGTGCTTCCCTATCATCATCTCATCGATGAGATCAATAACTTCCGTATGATATTCCTCAGGCACAAAATATTCCTTCAGCTTCTCGCGCACTACCTGCATCGTTCCCGCCGTAATACCCTCTCCTTCCTCCGTTTCGTTATTTTCATCACCCATCTCCATCGGATCAAGCTCGCCGAATATGCTTTCTTCAGTCTTAGGGTCAATAAATTTCTCTTTAAAAGATTCATCGTGGTTCATACCGTAATGATACCTCAGTTCTCGACTCCCATTAAAGAAACAGCCCCGCAGATGCGGGGCTGTTTCTTTTTCTGAATTATCCCTTGTTCTTCTTTCCAACCTTGCGGCGAGAAACGATGAATACGTTGGAGTACTTCTTCGGCGTGCGCGTCTTCTGGCCCTTGCCGGTAGGCTTGCCCCACATGCTCTTGGCACGACGGAGACCGCGACCCTGGCGTCCTTCACCGCCGCCGTGTGGGTGATCCACTGGGTTCATAGCAGTACCACGAACGGTTGGGCGAATACCCATCCAGCGAGAGCGTCCTGCCTTACCGAACTTCACGAGGCGTGAGTTCTCGTTACCGACAGCGCCGATAGAAGCCCAGGCATTGTCAGATACTTTGCGGATTTCAGTAGACGGAAGCTTCAACTGTGCGAAGCCTGCGTCATGAGCGACGACTTCTGCGTAGTTACCAGCAGAACGTGCGAGGCGCGCCCCTGCTCCTACCTTGAGTTCTACGTTATAGACGAAGGTGCCGGTAGGAAGCTTTCCAAGTGGAAGGCGGTTACCAACCTTAACTGGGGCAGTCTCAGAAACGATGAATGAGTCCCCTACCTTAAGTTCCTTTGGCGCAAGGACGTAGCGGCGCTCACCGTCAGCGTAGCAAACACGAGCGATGAAGCCGGTGCGGTATGGGTCATACTCGATAGTCTCTACCTTTGCTGGGACATCCTTCTTGTTGTAGGAGAAGTCCACATCGCGGTAGCTCTTCTTGTGACCACCTCCCTGGTGACGAGTGGTGACGCGTCCAAAGGAGTTACGGCCTGCATGCTGCTTCTTACCCTTCATGAGGGCCTTCGTAGGGCGGTCACCGGAGAGAAGCTCCCGATACGGGAGGGTCGTCATGTTGCGGCGGCTCTTGGTGTACGGTTTGTAGGTTTTCATACTAGTTATGCGAAGGTGATGGTCTCGCCCTTCTTAAGGAAGACGTAGGCCTTGTGGCGAGCAGCACGGAAGCCGGTACCGCGCTTGGTGCGGAGCGACTTTGCCTTACGAGGAAGGTTCACCACGTTTACCTTCACTGGTACTACCTTGTAGATGCGCTCGATAGCGGCCTTGATCTGGAGCTTGTTCGTGTCGCGAGGTACTTCGAATACATAGACCCCTTTTTCAGTACCAATGAGTGCCTTCTCAGAAAGCCAAGGCGCCTTGATGACGTTCTCAAGCTTGGTGTTTGCAAGCGCCTTCTCGCCTGCAGCCTTTACCATGACGTCCTTCGTGGACTTCTTCTTGGTAGTCTTCGTCTTTTTTTCGAATAGTGCCATAAATTATTTGGTGAGGCGTGACGCGAGAATCGCGAAGGACTCAGCAGGGTTCTCGATAACGAGATACTTCTTCGTAACGAGATCCACTGGGTTTAGGTTGCGCACTTCCTCAAGCGTAAGGGAGCCGATGTTGCGAAGTGACTTCTCAGCAACAAGATCCTTCTTTGAGAAGGCGATGACCGCAGCGTTAGCGCGCTTCGTAGCAAACGTGTCGCGACCAGCACCCTTGGCGACTGCAACCATCATGGCGCGAGCGGCCTTAGTTGATGGCGTAGCGAATGAGAGCTTATCAACGAGGATGATTTCTCCATCGCGGTACTTGCGGGAAAGGAGGGAGACGAGCGCTGCTGCACGCATCTTGCGGTTAATCTTCACCGTGTAGTCACGATCAGCACGTGGACCATGCGTAATACCACCGTGGCGCCAAATTGGGGAACGGGTAGAACCATGGCG
>DAORIN010000069.1:0-3434 GCA_035438545.1 Minisyncoccota bacterium
CCCTTTTGATGGACGTGCATGAATCATGAGCGGCTTTCCTGTTTGTATCGCGAGCTGAATGTGACGGGCAAACACATCCTTCTGACGTGACTTCTCCGCTTCTGGATTCTCTGGCCGGAAATAATCGAGTCCGCACTCCCCTATCGCAACGACCTTCGGGTCTCGGGCAAGTTCTTCGTAGTACGCATCATCGTATCCTTCTTGCGGTTTATCGTTTGGATGCAGTCCAATAGACGCGAACATAGTCTTTCCGTCGGCAAGCTGAACAGCGCGTTTAGAAGTAGTGCTATCGGTACCCACAATGATGCCGCCCACTTCGGCGTCCTGCATTGCGCGTACGACTTCCGCGCGGTCAGCGTCATATGCCTCGAACTGAATGTGACAGTGCGCGTCAAAATATTTCATCACCTGCACCATAGCATATTGAAAAGAGGTTACGACATCGCTGTCGTAACCTCTTCTATTTTATTCCGGCTTAGCCGTTGCAACCGCGACGGCTGCAAAAAACTTTCCGGCATGCACTAGTCCAGTAAGTTCTATTGGTGCGCGTCGTGCTTGTCGTGAATCTGCAATAGCCTGCTCAGCATCCTTACGGACCGCTTTGCATGCCACAAATTCCTCAGCAATGCGCTCTAGAACTGTTTTTTCCGTAGCCATTCTCGTAACCCCTCAAAGGCAAAGGTATTCGAAGACTCCACCATACTGTGCCGTTAAATATAATATTACACTTTTATAATATTGTCAATTACCTAAATACGGCACAGTAGAGCCATCATTAGACAGCAAGACGTGGAAAGAGGTTCTCTGGCTTCGTATTGTCTTTCACAGCACTAAGAATGGTAGCGGCAGTTGCCGGCATAATCGGGGCAAGGTGCGCAGAAAGCTTCGCTAAGTGACGGACCAGCTTTTCGATAATAAGAATGCCTTCACCTTTGGTGTCCTCTACTTTCACTTTCTTATACGGCTCAGTCGCCGTCATGTACTCATCTCCCTTCCCTACATGCTCGAAAGTAAGATCCATCGCTTCTTGGAAACGGTAGGCGTTTAGTTTTTCTAGGAACGCTTCCTCAACAGCAGTATCTGCTTCAGTGAGGGCAACGGGTGCCGAAAGATTATCTTCTGCAAGCTTCATAACGCGTGCAACGAGGTTACCGAGTCCGTTCACTAGGTTTGCGGTATACCACTCATCAAGACGCTCCCAGGTAACGTCTGAGTCTTCAAAGGGATGCACGTGCCGCAGGAGAAGGTAGCGCGTTGCATCAGTGCCGTATTTATTCACCAGCTCGTAAGGATTAATGACGTTTCCGAGGGACTTCGACATGCGCTGTCCTCCTGAGTTTATGAACCCGTGATAGAAGACCTGGTCGGTATTTTTAATGTTTGCTGACATGAGCATGGCCTGCCACATAAGCGACTGGAAACGTACCTGATCTTTTCCTGCCATCTGCACCACCTTCCCTTCCTGCCAGAACTTTTCGAAGTTTCCGCCTTCGGTGGGCCACCCGAGTGTTGAGATGTAACTCGTGAGTGCATCAAACCAGACATACATGACTTGGTTCTCGTCACCTGGGACCGGCACGCCCCATGAAAGACGCGCTTTCTCACGCGAGATACTGAAGTCATCCAATCCGTTCTTTACAAAATTGATAGCTTCTTCGCGACGCCACTCAGGAACGATAACTGCTTCTGTTGAAAGATACGTGAGCAGTTTGTCTTGATACTTTGAGAACCGGAAGAAGTAGTTCTCTTCTGAAATAGTTTCGGGCGTAAGCGACGGATGAAGCACACACTTCCCTCCTTCAAGCTCCTTGTCTGTCTTATACGCCTCGCACCCGACGCAGTAGGTACCGGTATACGTTTTCTTGTAGATATCGCCCGCAGAATCGCACCGGCGCCATATTTCTTGCGCTGCTGCGTAGTGCGCAGGATCGGTGGTGCGAATAAAGGCATCATAGGAAAGATCGAGTGCGCTCCCCAACTTCTTAAATTCCCCCGAGAAATGATCGACGTAGTCATGCACGTCTTTCCCTGCTTTCTCTGCAGCCTGGAGAATCTTCTGCCCATGCTCATCGGTACCGGTGTTGAAGAAGACTTCGTCTCCCTGTAGGCGCCATGCGCGAGCAAGTGCGTCCGCCTGTACAAACTCAAGCGCGTTACCGATATGCGGATCGGCGTTTACGTATGGCAGTGTGGTCGTGAGGTAGCGGCGCATTTAAGCTTCAACGGTCCTTCGTTTCTGGAGGTCGTTCACAAACTCCTGCACGCACGCAGCGATAGGCACTGAGAGGAGTACGCCAAGGACACCCGCAAGCTGGCCACCGGCCACAAGCGCAATGATGACGAGAATGGGCGGCACGCCCACGATCTTCTTCACCACGAGCGGATAGATAAGATGCGCCTGGAACTGGTTCACGATGAGGTAGAGACCGGACACAAGTGCAACGAGAGTGAGGTCACCGGTGGTGAGCGCTACCGCTATGCCCGGTACGGCAGCGGCAACTGACCCGAACACCGGGATAAGCTCCATGATGCCGGCGAAGATAGCGAGGAGGAGTGCATACGGCACGCCAAGCAGTGAGAGACCGAGGAAGAGCAACACGGTGATGATGAGGGAAAGAAGAAGCTGTCCCTGCATCCAAAGCCCAATCTTCTTCTGAGAACGCTTCCAAAGGCCAAGTACATACTCACGCTGGTGCGCAGGCGTTACGAGGCGTAGGAAGTCATCCACACCGGTCTCCTGAAGGGAGAAGTAAATGGAAACGACGATAGTGAGGATGAAGTAGAAGACCCCGCCGAAAAGCGAAGTAACAAAGCGCAGTACGCCGGCACCCGTGTTCGCAAACGCGTTCTGAAGCGAAAGCACCGTATCAGTAAATGAGGGGCCTATCGATGCGTTCTGGAGGAATGGGAGCGCGCTTAGGCTTGAGACCTGGCTCACGTACTGCGGCACCACCGCAAGAAGCGCTATCGCTTCTTCGAGCATTGGGGGCACGAAGAACCAAACGAGCGCGATAAGGCATGCAAGCACCGTGGCGTACACGGACACCACTGCGAGCGGGCGCGGGAACTTGTACTTCAAAAAGAAAGCCACGCCCGGCTCAGCAGCCGAAGCGATAACGATAGCGGACAGGAGGAGGAGCACGAGGGTCGAGAGCTGCCAGAGAGCCCAAACCGCTGCCGCAACGATAACGATGCGTATAAGGCCGCCGAACGAGATGGTGATGGCGTGCTTCTTGTCCATTAGGAAGATACTAGCATAAACGCCCTTTTGGGGCGGTTAGCTGAGGCGAGAGCTGAGCTCGGAGATAGCAACACGTTCCTGCTGTCCGGTATCACGATCTCGAATGGTAACGGTGTCCAAAAGCTCTGGATGTTCACCGAGCGTATCGAAGTCGATAGTGATACACGCCGGGGTACCTATCTCATCCTGACGG
>DAORIN010000070.1:0-3399 GCA_035438545.1 Minisyncoccota bacterium
GGCGGATCTCGTACGACCATAGGTGGCCTCGAGTCCACGAAACAATTCAAGAACGGTTCTGCGTATGTGCCGCTCGCTGCCACTATCGGACCAAAGCAATTTCGCATCTTTACCATCAAAGCGTTGGTGTCTCAGTACAGCGGCAGCTACTACGGCAAACAACTAAAAATAAATGTCGCTTCGGTTGATTCAAAAGCTTCCGTTACGGGAATCTTCCCGATGCTCGGCACGACTTGGACCTTAGTGTACTAGTATTATCACTACTAAAGAAACCGCCGATTCGACTCGGCGGTTTCTGCTTATATAAGAAAACCGCTTCCCAAATTACTAGGAAGCGGCGGTACGGCACGGGAAAGTTCTGGGCGTTAGTCGCAGGTCATAGTTAGGCTGGGGCCCAACCTGCACGAGGCTTGTCGCACCCTCCCGTGCCGCCGTATGAGCCCAGGGACGAGAAAGGCTCACCACGTCATACTGAGCCTATGTGTTTCTCTCGTCAATATATCTACTCCCCCGCGAGATATAAAACGGCCCACTTACTACTTCCTTTTACCATCTCGGCATGACGAGCCAGATAAAGAGGGAAGTGCGACTTCCCCGATTTTGAGCCTTTTTGGGGAAGTCCCTTATACGACTCATTCTTTAAGCCTATATAGAGGGGGAATACCAGGCAAAGCTAGAGAGAAACGTCGTAGAGAGGCAAATAGATGCCATAGAAGTTGAGAGAAGCAGGCAGGGTAGGAGAAAGGATCAGAAGACCGGCCCGCCCCTCTTTGCCCTAGGAGTACTTCGCAAAAGATATATTGTGCGAAGCTTATCTATTCTGAGCTGGGCAGGAACAGAACCCTAAAACTGGACTTTAAAAATTGCTTCACTTCCCTCCTTTCTACTCCCGCCACCAAATATTCCGGTAAATATTTTCTGTGACTTTTTCTGAGTGATATAAAAATATTCGGAAAATGACCACTTCCCCGAAAACAGGTTTTTGGCGGTGGGGAGGGATCAAAATGAATCTTTTGTAAGTGCTTAAAGGTTAAGTCCCCTGCCCTACGAAAAAGGCCGCACCTGGGGAGATGCGGCCTTCATAACGCGCTGTTGAAAACAGCTGCCCCTTACGGGTGTTCCCAAAAAGCTCTCAACAATTTCCGTTTTCAGCCATGGCCCGTCGGGGCACAAATGACTCTCCAGAACGACATCGTTTTGGTGCGACAAATATGCTATAGAAGCTATATTTTGTCAATACTTCTCTTTTTCTACCGTATACTAGGCATATGGAAGATTTTCTAAACATTGAGGGCAAGACGTATGAGTTCCCCGCAGAAGGAAAAGTGCGAATGTTGGATGCCGCTATGCTCCAGGCCGCTCGCTCGCTCGCCGAGCTTGAAGCGACAACCGAACAGCTAGATCGAATGCTTCCCCGCGACGTCGCTTCTGAAGTTGTAGAGCCCATAAAGCTTGCGTCCATGAATAATCTTATGGAAAAGATGAAATCTCTCGTCACTCAGACGGGAGAGCAACTCGCGTCTGCAGCGGACGCAGCGCATGGACTCGTCGATAACCCTGCCCTTTCCGAAGAAGCGCAGTCGGCAACGCTACAGAAACTAGTTGACCTCAACACCCGCTATGACGCGGTAACAAAGAAGATGGAGGTGGTGGGACAGCGTTTAAAGCTTCCTCCTCCCCCACCTAGCACGTAACGTTCTTCGTGATGTACTCAAACGCCTCGTCTACTGAGTCGACGACGTGGAAGAGCTCCATATCTCCATCGTCTATCGTGTGATACGTGTCCTTCAGTTCTTTTCTGAAGTGCTCGAGTAACGGATTCCAGAATGCTTTGCCGTAGCAGACGATGGGTACCTGCTTTATCTTCTTGGTTTGTACGAGCGTCACTATTTCGAAGAACTCATCAAGCGTACCGAAGCCGCCGGGGAAATAGACATAGACTTCTGAAGCAAAGGTCAACATCACTTTACGAACAAAGAAGTGATCAAAGAAGTTCTGTTCCGTAACGTAGCGGTTCATTGGCTGCGCGCTATCGAGCTTGATGTTGAGCCCTACGGATGACCCGCCCGCTTCATATGCTCCTTTGTTTGCTGCTTCCATGATGCCAGCAGACCCACCCGTAATGATGGCAAAGCCACGCTTTGCGAGCTTTGCAGAAAGATCCGTTGCTGCCTGGTAGATTTCAGGCGCAAGGGCGGCACGAGTGGAGCCGAAGAAGGTTGCTGCGAGGGTGTATTTCTGAAGAAGCTCAAAGCCTTCCACGAACTCGGACATTATTTTAAAGACGCGCCACGGCTCAAGCTGACGAGGTTTACATATGAGCGGCTCCACGTTCTCAGGCACCGTTACCTGACCCTCGCCAGAAAGACGAGCAAGATGCGTACTCATCTTTTCGGAAAGCTCGGTAGTGGTCTTTATTTCGTCAGCCATGGTATCGGAAAGTGCTCATACTCCGGTAATAATTTCTTAGTATACGCTATGCGTGAGATGACTTCGGCGTGCCAGAGCGCTCCGATGAGTGCGTTGTGCGGTTTTGCTTCTTCCGGGAGCCCACAGTACGCAAGTACTTTCGTTGAATTAAGTCCGGAGTGTCCGTGTTCTATCGGCACTTCCCTCCCGTGTATCGTCATATGCAGCCACGCTACGCTATGAATATCGAGCGTGCGCTTGGCAAACGGAAAATCGAGGCCGGCACGCGCGGCGGCAGCAGTGAGAAACGCATGATCAAAGGATACATTTTGCGCAGCGAGGGTACGGTCCTGCCCTACCCCTTCGGCCCACGCGAAAAAAGCAGCGATCAGTTCTGCTTCAGATTTCTTCTCAGGATCCTGCGCATCCTCTTCTGAGAAATCGTTTATGGCGATAGCGTCTTTCTCAATCTTTGCTCCATCCCACATCCGACATTCGTCATAGAACTGGTTCGTAGGGTTACTGAGGTCAAGCGCCCCTATAGAAAGAATGGAGTGTTTATCAGGGTTGGTTCCTGTGGTTTCTACGTCGAGCACAATCATAGCTACAGAATACCAGAACCGTTAGAGGCCTTTACACGCAGTTGAAGGTTCAAACCCCGCAGCTTCCGCTTCCTCCTTTGTATTGAAATAGATCTTGTTCTCCTCCTTTATCCGATTCACCGTGCCGCAGGTGGGTAGGTAGTATTTCTCTCCGCTTCTGGACGCCACATACTTCCCCGTTTCGGCAGTAGCGGTGCCGGTTGGAAGCACTTTCTTTGGAGTAGATGCCTTTGAAGTGCTCGATTTGGTCGTCTTCGGGAGGGGAGCAATGGCTGCCGCAGCGGGAAGCGCCTCCCCCGCCTGAAGCGCCTCTATCTTCACCCCGCTATCCTGGGGCCCCATAGAGCGCTCGGTGAGCATCCCAAGGCCAAAGCTGGCTGAGGAGGCT
>DAORIN010000071.1:0-3365 GCA_035438545.1 Minisyncoccota bacterium
TGCTCCTTCTTTGATTTCTTGCCCTTCATGTCATGAATTTTAGCACCTACCTGCCTATACGTGTGTATTTAATGAGGGCGTAGGTACGGCATTTATTTAAGGTTTCATAGCACGTGGCGTGCGATAAAAAATACGACATAACCGACATTTGAAAAAACTTGCGTGACCTTTTGTGCGGAGTATACTTGTCCTTGACCGATACGAAATTTATATGGACGATAAAGGACAAATAAGAAACATTGCGTCCCTTAAAAAAAGGGAAGACGGTGTTGATTATGAACAAATAGTCCTAGAAAAAGGTATATTCTCGAACGTATTCGAAAAGGACATACGTAGGGTCTACATCTACAAGAAGTCAGAACGTATCGCAAAAGCGATCCATATGATCTCTCCCGCCTTCAAGGACTCAAAGGCACTTCGGGACCGTGTGCAGCGCGTGTCTATTGAAATAATTGATGCGTCGATACTCCCTCCGGCTGAGTCGAAAGACATTCTTGCGCGTGAACTTCTTACGTTAGGAAGCGTACTTCGCATGGCGCGAGCGGCGGGTATCTTGTCACCCATGAATGCCGATATCATTATGCGTGAAGCGCATAATCTTCTCCAGGAAGTATCGTCATATGAGGAACCAAAAGTAGCGCTTGATGAGGTGCCGACCCTTGCGGCGCTCGCTAAGAGCGTGCCATCACGGGCAGAAGTTTCTCCAATGCCGATCCGCCCCATGCGGACTTCTGGAACAAATACTGCGCCCGTCTCATATAAAGGACAAGCTGATAAAGGACATAATGGTGATAAAAAGGACAAGAACGGACGCCGTGATGCTATCCTCTCTATCCTAAAATCAAAAGGTCCTTCCTATATAAAGGACCTCTCTATCCTTATTAGAGAGGTAAGTGAGAAGACCATTCAACGTGAGCTCCAGGCACTCGTTGCTGAAGGGAAGGTGACCCGGACTGGGGAGCGCCGCTGGACGACCTATACGCTTGCCGGGGCAGGAACCTTCCAACCGTCCCCTATAACGGTAGGGGAGGCCTCCGTTGACTTTGCGGGTTCTGAGGGATAGTATCTCTGGGTGGGAGCCCCTCGGAAATAAGTGAGAAAGCCTAGGCCGGAAACGGCCTATTTCCATTTATACCGTCGGTGTTATCCACACGATAAAAACGGCCTTAGTACTCCCTCTATCGGTATACTTCACTGTATACCGCTACGCAGGGGGCTTATTGGCTGAACGACTGTTTCATTGACATGCTTCATCGGGCGCTCATTCTTCTCTGGCTATAGTGCCGGCGGAAAGCAGGCTCCCGATGATAAGAGGTTTGTCATGTGTGTCACACGGTCATATACCGCGTGAATACTCGTCTTCTCGCTAGGAGGAGGGAGTATCAGAACGGATGCAATTTTCTGATTACGGATGGATGGAAGATAAGGAAACAAACTTTGCCAGCTAGCCGATGGGGGATGGGTCGATACTGTCCTCTGTCGGATTAGCCTGAAAATGTGTGAAAGCGTCGCGCAAGCGACACACAATTAGTAAGAACTGAAACGATGCGCATGCGGCGCACAATTATTAGCCGCGTCGCAGCGCTTCGAATAACAAATTAAAAAACGAATTTATGGTTGCAACTACAAATGCAATTGCAAAGATCGCGGCAGTTGTCGCTGGTCTCGGCCTCGTCGCCACCTCGTTTGCAGCTTTCGCCGCTCCGGCAAAGGCAGCTACGACTGACGAACTCCAGGCTCAGATCACTGCGCTTCTCGCTCAGATCGCTGCACTTCAGGGCGGTTCTTCCGCTTCAGCTTCGGCTACCTTTACGATGGACCTTACGCTCGGATCTTCCGGCGCAGAAGTCACCGCACTTCAGAACTGGCTCATCTCAAAGGGTTACTCAATCCCAGCAGGTGCTACTGGCTACTTCGGTGCCCAGACGCAGTCTGCTCTTGCCGCATGGCAGGCAGCTAACGGAGTTACTCCAGCAGCTGGTTACTTCGGTCCTATCACCCGCGCCAAGGTTAACGCTATGGCAGGTGGTTCTACCGGTGGAAACACGGGTAACACCGGCGGTCTCTCGGGCGGCGAGGCTTCTCTTGAAGACCTCCAGTCTCGCGATGGCGCTGACGACGAGGTAGAACTCGGCGGTACGGCTGAGGTCGCAGAATTCGAAGTCGACGTCAAGGACGGCGACATCGAACTCTCACGCCTTGACCTCACCTTCGACTCTTCTGCAGTCGGTACTGGTGATGATGATGAGCCTTGGGATGTCTTCGGCGAAGTCACCATCTCTGTTGACGGCAAGGAAGTCGCTTCTGAGGATGTTTCCGACGAAGATGACTGGCTTGACAACGATGGAACGAACGGCGAGTACGTCTTCCGCTTCACCGGCCTTGATGCCGTTGTACGCGAAGATGACTCTGCAATCATCACGGTCTCAGTTGAGGCTGATGGCGGTGCCGACCTCGGTACTGACGATCAGGCTACCTGGGAGCTCTACATCGACACTGACGGCCTTCGTGGCACGGACGGTGAAGGTATCGAGCAGTACGCCGGTGATGATTCTGAGAACGTAACCTTCGACGTTGTTGAGGAAGGTGAGGACGACGCACTTGATATTCGTCGCTCCAGCACTGACCCAGATTCCACGACCCTTAAGGTTGAGGATGACAAGAAGTCTGACTGGTACACGATCTTCGCATTCGATCTTGAAGCAGATGAGGACGGTGGCGACATTGAGCTCAACACCATCCCTGTCGTCTTCACGACGAGCGCAACGACGAGCCTCCAGAACGACATCATCAATGACGCAAAGATCGTTATTGATGGCGAAGAATTCGATGACTTCGATTGGGGTACTGGCGGCAACGCAAGCACCACCTACTTCGATGTTGACGGTGACTTCACTGTTGATGCAGGCGAGACTGTAACTGTTGAAGTTATGGTTGAGTTCCGCAGCCAGGTTGGAAACTACGTAACCGGTTCGACCATCTCAGCAGCAGCTACCGGCACCGGATTCGATGCTGAAGGCGCTGACGATGTCACGGTTGGTGGTTCTGCAACGGGCGACACCCACACGCTCCAGCTTGAGGGTATCGATGTTGAGACCAACGATGGTGACAACTACATTGCTGATGCAACTTCGGTTGACGGCGGCAATGACTACGGAGAGTTTGCAGTTGTTGTTGATATCACGGCCTTCGAGTCTGATGTCTTCATCTCAGCTACCAGCTCTGCCTTCACCTACCAGATCGAGGATTCGGCTGGCGCAGCTACGACCACCCTTACGGGTACGTACAGCGCAACCGTCTCATCTGACGCAGATGTCGATTCCGGCAACTACGTAATTGATGAGGGCTCGACGGAGGAGTTCACC
>DAORIN010000072.1:0-3321 GCA_035438545.1 Minisyncoccota bacterium
GTGCCATTCACTCCTTCTTCGGCGACGAGCACGCGGCCCGTCAGTTCATAGAACGAAGCGCGCTCCAAAAACCACGCACGGAGTGCCTGTGGATCTTCGATGGTGACGTATTTATAAAAAAGGAGAACTTGATATTCCATAAATGCTGCCAGACTAGGATTCGAACCTAGATAAACGGATTCAGAGTCCGTTGTCCTACCATTAGACGATCTGGCAATGACACAAGCGGCGTACGCCGCCCGGTTCTGGCCACCATAGCGCAAAATGGCCTCTGTTTCAATGACTTTTTGCTCCCCCTCTCCCTCATGGGATAGTATGAAGAGTCTTCATGAAGCCTTCATAGGAGCTTTGCGAAGATGGCCGGTATCGCCCTCGTGCGACCTTTACCCTCCTAACTCCCCTCACCTATGCGTCTATTGGTAGTTGAAGACGAACCGAAGCTTGCGAGCGTTATCGCCAAAGGCCTCGAAGCCAAAGGCTACGCCGTCGACACGATTGGCGACGGCGGCGAAGCGCTGACCCGCATCCTCGTGCATGGCAAGGACTATGACCTTGTAGTGCTCGACCTCATGCTTCCTACGAAGACGGGTGCAGAAATCTGCAAAGAAACCCGTGCGGCAGGAATCACAGTGCCTATCCTCATCCTTACCGCACGAAGCGAGACCGAGCATAAAGTGGAACTACTTCTCTCGGGAGCTGACGATTACATGGTGAAGCCGTTCTCGTTTGAAGAACTCATCGCTCGTATTCAGGCGATACTGCGTCGCCCCACCGCCGCCCTCTCCACCGTACTCGTGGGGGGCGACATAGAGCTCGATCCCTCAACCCACACTGTGAAGCAGGACGGGAAAGATGTTTCGCTCACGCTTAAAGAGTTCAGCTTGCTTGAGTACTTCTTGCGTCACCCAAACGAAGTGGTGAATCGCGAGGATCTACTCACCCACCTCTGGGACTTCAATTACGAATCATTTAGTAACGTGGTCGATGTGCATATAAAGAACCTCCGACAAAAGTTGGACAAAAAAGATGCTGAAAGCATTCTGGAAACGATTCGCGGAATCGGTTATCGGCTTCGCGTATAAATACCGACACGACGTCTTCTACCGCACTGGGTGGAATGTCGTTGTGCTCCAGGTAGGCTTTGCGAGCGTACTGCTCGTCATAGTCGTCGCCTCACTGAATCTCCTCTATGACGAGGTGATTGCGGCACTTGTGCACTCGATAGCATCGAGCCTCGCCACCGGATCAAGTCCAACTTTGGACAGTATTTCTATCGCCTCAAGTCTTGAGTACGAGAAACAGAAGAGTATGGTACTTACCGCTACCGGCGTACTCGTCGCTGCCGCTATCTTCAGCTGGCTCATCACCCGTATGGCGCTCACCCCAACGCGGGATGCGCTTGATAGCCAGAAACAGTTCGTCGGTAACATCGCTCATGAGCTGCGCACTCCGCTTTCCATTATCAAGACGAATACTGAAGTCGCGCTCTTTAACGAGCGACTCGATACTGACACCGCCGAGATGCTCCGAAGTAATGTAGAGGAGCTGGATCGCATCTCCCATATCATCAATAACCTGCTCTCCATGAGCGCGTTGCTCCGCCCTGAGAAGATGGAGTTCGTAAGCGTTGACGCGGGGGCGATCATTGATCGCGTCATCGACTTATTGTCAGACCTCTCTATTCGTAAAGGAGTTGCACTCGAAATACATAAAGGTATGGAGCGGCCTGTGTGGGGAAATGCAGCGGCACTTGAACAAATACTGATGAACCTTGTGAAAAATGCCGTGAATTACACGCCTGCCGGCGGCCACGTACGCATTACAACGGACGTTGATCTGGGTGGACGCGTAGAAGTTCGCATTGAGGATAGCGGTATCGGGATTAGTGAAAAAGACCTTGCTCATGTCTTCGAACCTTTCTATCGCGGCGATCAATCACGCAACCGCAAGAGCGGCGGCACCGGGCTTGGGCTTGCGATTGTGTCTGAGCTCGTCAAAGTACATAAAGGCACCATTAGCGTTCGCAGCATCGTCGACCAGGGCACTACCGTTATTCTTTCTTTTCCTGCGGCAAAGACAAGTACAGATCATCCGGCGTTTGCGGTTGATTTCTCAAACCCATTCGCTAAAAAACCAGGTACTTCATAATCGCTTCACGACAGTTGCATGAGAATAGTGGAGCGCGCACTAATCAGCCGTGCGAACCATTTTAGCGCGTATGTTCTTTCGGACTCAGCACGCACCTGGGTCCTGCATATGGTGGGCGGCTCCCACTATACGAGAGGCCGTCTCAGGCCGCCCTCGAAGGGCGGCCTGTCGGCGTACGGGGATTGCAGGAGCGGCGCCTCATGCTAGAGTTTCCGTACAACTGAATAGATATACAGAAGCGGGGAGAGCACTGGCTCCATGAACCGCTAGCAACCAGATCACATGATCACGGTGCTCCCTCCAGCCCTTCGCGGGGAATATATTCGTAAGAACATAGTCCCGTGAAGCGGGACTATTTCTTTTGTATTTACTCTTCACTTATTTCTATGTTCCATTTGCTCACGCATTACACGACTGAATCGGTTACGGCAGGACACCCGGACAAGGTCTGCGATCAGATGTCTGACGCCATCCTTGATGAGTGCCTTAAGCAGGACCCAAAGTCACGCGTCGCGGTTGAAACCTTCGGCAGCCACGGCACGCTTATGATCGGCGGCGAAGTCACCACGAACGCGCAGGTGGACTACGCAGCGGTTGCGCGCTCAGTGTATGAAGACATCGGCTACACCGAACCGCTTGAGATTCTCTCGAAGGTGGTCGTGCAGTCTCCTGACATTGCTATGGGCGTTGATACCGGTGGCGCGGGCGACCAGGGCATCATGTATGGCTACGCAACGGATGAGACCAAAGAAATGCTTCCAAAGGGAGTCGTGCTTGCGCACGCGCTCGCTCGCAAGCTCGAAGCACTTCGCCGAGACGGCATCCTTCCCTACCTTCGCCCTGACGGCAAAACCCAGGTGACGTTGAAAGAAGGTAACGTTATCACTGCGCTCACCTCAACCCAGCACGCCGAAGAAGCGGAATTGGAGCAGATTCGTGCTGACCTTACGGAGCACCTCTTCCCGGCAGTACTGGGGGATGTCTCAGGTATCGAGATACTTGTGAATCCAACGGGACGCTTCGTGCAGGGTGGGTTTGAAGCAGACGCCGGCCTCACGGGTCGCAAGATCATGGTGGATAGCTACGGCGGCCTTATGCCGCACGGTGGTGGCGCGTTCTCAGGAAAAGACTCCACCAAGGTGGACCGCTCCGCAGCATACATGTGCCGCTTTG
>DAORIN010000073.1:0-3290 GCA_035438545.1 Minisyncoccota bacterium
TCGGCACCTCGATGTCGGCTCACCTTAGCGCGGGGCTGGAGAAGGTCCCAAGCGTTTGGCTGTTCGCCAATTAAAAAGGTACGCGAGCTGGGTTCAGACCGTGAGGGTTGTTGATACTCCTGTATCGACGCTCTCACCGTCTGAATCCCATTGAAGTAAATTGAAAAAGAACTGTTATCGGATCCCTAATGAAGGTTTTTTCGTCTACAAATGATTCTGTCGTGCACCCGGTGGGGTGCCCGAACAATGGAAACCAACAATGACACGGCGGTCATGCATAGGGATATGCATGTATCAAACTGACTCATATCGGAAAAGTCCCACGTGGATAATTCCGAGGGAACCGTAAGGGCCCGTAGAGACTAAGCGTCAGTTGCGAAGAACTCGCAAAGCAATAGTCCGATCCTTTCAGCAATGGAAGTATATAAAAAACGAAATGCGTGAGACAGGTTGGTCTCCTATCTACTACAGGCGTTGATTTTTGAGGAGGCTTGCCCCTAGTACGAGAGGACCGGGGTGAACTGACCTCTGGTCTACCAGCTGTCGTGCCAACGGCACCGCTGGGTAGCTATGTCGGGTTGAGATAACTGCTGAAAGCATATAAGCGGGAAGCTCGCTCCAAGATTAGAAATCGTATGAGACTCCTAGCAGACTACTAGGTTGATAGGCTCTAGATGTACGGCCAGTGATGGCTTCAGTCGAGGAGTACTAATATGTCCAGTTTTCTGTGCGGAATTATGTGCGCCACAGCTTCTTGCTGTACTTCATACCTTTTGCGTATTCGTTTGTCCGAGGTCGTTTATAGAAACGAGCCCGGAACGCTGGTGATTTGTCAGAGAGGCCATACCCGTTCCCATTCCGAACACGGCAGTCAAGCTCTCGAGAACCGATGGTACTCGAAAGGGGAGAGTAGGTAGTCGCCAGCGTTCTGGGCTCGTTTCATTTGCAAAAGCCGTCCGAAAGGGCGGCTTTTGCTATTTCATGGTATGAAAGGCAGGGGAATAGTTCCCAAGGAGACACCATCATGCCAGGAGCTCGACTTCCTGACCTGCGACCAGGCGAACCTCCATTCCAAGTAGATGATGAAGATCATCGGAAATTAGCCCTCAAGATGGTGGGTGACGCCATCGGTCAGGCAGAAGCATCTCTTTCTGGTTCCCAGAATCCTGTTGATACCCAAGGAGGAATTCGGTACCTCGAGCAGCAACGACAGGCGATTATTAACGCCGCCGTTCGCACCGCATGATTGCTTCGGCAATTGTGATAAAAGCCGTCCCGGCAACGAGACGGCTTTTGCTATACTTACCGCTATGTCCTGGGCCGCAGAACGAAGAACGCTCATCCTCGCTATTGTTGGCGTGGTGATACTAGCTATCGCTTCATTCTTTGCCTATCAATTCTTTCATCAGGCACCATCGTGCACTGACGGAAAACAGAATCAAGAAGAAGAGGGAATAGACTGCGGTGGCACCTGCACCTACCTCTGTGCGGCAAAGCTCGTTGCACCCTCAGTATCGTTTGCGCGTGAGTTGCCGCAGAATGGAGGACGCACGGACGTCATTGCGTACATCAAGAACCCGAATCCTTCTGCTGCCGCAAAAGGCGTTGCCTACACGGTGGAGTTGTATAACGCAGAGCGCGCGGTGGTGGCAACAAAGAAGGGAACGGTTGATCTGGCGCCGGCGCTTGAGACGCCGGTCTATATCCCAAACTTTAATTCAGGAAATCAGGAAGTGGATCGCGTATTCATTTCTATAGACAACACGTTGTATCGTTGGTTCCGCTTTACCGAAGAACCAAAAGTTCCCACCGTCGCAAGTCCGCAGGTGAGCGGCACCGAAGCGGCGCCCCGCGTTACTGCCGTCGTCACCAATCCCTTTCCGACAGCGCTTAAGAACATAAAGCTCGTCGCTACTGTATTCGATGGAGAAGGTAACGCTATCGCTGCCTCGCAAACCGTCGTGCCCACGCTTATCCCGCAAGGCCGCGCCGATGCTGTTTTCACTTGGAACGCACCGTTTCCAGGCATCGTCTCGCGCATTGATGTGAAGCCTATCGTGCCGCTTCCTGCTCCATGAGTGAACTAGTGCGGTCAGGTAGTTTCCGGGCGCTCCTCTCTTCGTGGCCGCTCCTTCTCTCGGCGGTAGCACTCTCGCTCCTTGGCGTCCTCACCATGCATCCGTTTGGTGGTGATAGTTCGCTTGCCCCACGTCAGCTGCTTTGGATCGGGGTGGGAGTCCTCGTGTATGCCGCGTGCGCGATGGCAGATATGCATATCATCCGTCGCACCACCGTGCTCGTCGCAGGGTATGTACTCGTCCTTGGACTCCTCGTGCTCCTTTTACTAGTGGCACACCCCGTCCTTGGCGCGAAAGCATGGTTTGATCTTGGTCCCTTCTCCTTTCAGCCGGCAGACTTAGCAAAGCTTGTGCTCATCGCGTTTCTCGCCAAATACTTCTCGCGGCGTCACCAAGAAATCAAACATATACAGCACCTTATTCTCTCGGGCGTCTACACCGCGGTCATCATCGGGCTTATTCTCGTGCAGCCAGACCTTGGTACTGCCGCAATTCTTTCTATCGTGTGGTTTGGCATGGTGCTCGTCTCGGGCATTTCAAAAAAACATCTCGCTATTGTCTTTATTCTTGGCATCGTGACCGCTGCAGGACTCTGGTTCTTCGGTCTTCATGACTACCAGCGCACGCGTATCGTCGCCTTCTTGAATCCGGCAGCTGATATTCGTGGTGCGGGATATAACGCGTATCAGGCGGTAGTCGCTGCGGGTTCAGGGGAGTGGTTCGGGAAAGGAATAGGGTACGGGACGCAATCAAAGCTCCGGTTCCTTCCTGAGTACGAGACGGACTTTATCTTTGCCGCGTTTGCGGAAGAGTGGGGCTTTGTTGGGGTCGTGCTCGTTCTTCTCTTATACGGACTCCTTCTCTTTAACCTCCTTTCAATTGCACAGCGATCTGCGACTAACTTTGATGCCTTCTTTACGATAGGTATCGCGCTCCTTATGCTTGCGCACGTATTCATACATGCCGGTATTAACCTTGGGCTCCTTCCGGTTACTGGTACCACCATTCCGTTCATGAGCTATGGCGGCTCCCATATCGTTATGGAGTTTGCAGCGCTCGGCATCGTCGCCTCCTTGGCGCGTCACGGGAGAAGCGCACCACGCACGATGGCGGGGCAGGAGTACGAAGGATAACAATAGTCGAAATTGACATTCGATGTGCTTCGTTTAGGATGCGCCTACCCAATCACGACAGAAAAGAAAGATAGTGAAT
>DAORIN010000074.1:0-3206 GCA_035438545.1 Minisyncoccota bacterium
CCCCTCCCCCACCCGCTATCGTCATCGGCGCATGGCTCGAACTCCCATGATCTCTTACCCATTGACTTTCACCGATATGTAATCTATAACGGCGGAAGTCTGTTCTCGTTCCATTATTTATCTATTCAATTCACATGACCAAAAAGAACGCTTCGAAGGGCTTCACGCTCATCGAAATCCTCATCGTCATCGGCATCATCGCGATTCTCGCGGCGATTGTCATTGTCGCTATTAACCCAGCCAAGCAGTTTGCTCAGGCTCGCAACACGCAGCGCGAATCGAATATCAACACCATTCTCAATGCGGTTGGACAGAACATTGCTGACCATAAGGGTGTTTTCAGCTGTAACGGCGAAGAGGCTGATATCAGCGGTAGTCCGTCACCTATCGGAAATGGTACTCCGGACGGAACTTATGTTGACCTTGAAGATGCAGATTGCCTCGTCCCAACGTACATGCCATCGATGGTCTTTGACCCGATTGGCGATGCAGTAGACACCCTCTACACTATCGAAGTAGATGGTAACGGTCGTTACACGGTGTGCGCCCCTGAAGGAGCGACCCCGAACGAGCCAGCCCTTGGCGACCTCGAGCCAGCTACGCTCTGCGTCACTCGCTAAGCATTCTTTGCTTAAATAAAAAGCCCCGCTTCTGCGGGGCTTTTTGTTTATTCCTTCTCTAACGCCTCTTTCACTTTCTCAAACCAGAGTCCGTACCCATAACTTGAAGGATGCAGTCCGTCGCGCGAAAGGTAGCGATAAGGGTTACGAAGGAAGGGATCTTTCCAGAACGGGTCAAAGAGATTCACGTAGGTGGCGCGCCAGCCGTGCGCGACGCGTGCGAATTCTTTATGTACCGCAAGATTCACGAGCGTGTGGAACGGGCGCAGTGGTGGCGGGAATAACGTTCCTCCTCCGGCGTTCCCAGCAGACATGATGATGATCTGCCCTGCAGGTGGAAGCTTTCCGAGCGCTGTAGAGAGTTGCGCAGCGGTTTTCTTCGCAGAATGAAACGCGAGTATGTCGTTTCCGCCTATCTGCAGCAAAATGTAGTCATACTTTGGAAGCTTGGCCTCCTGTATTTGAAACGAAAGCTCTTCGGTGAGCGCACCCGACACCGCATGGTTTTCTACATAGGTCGCGCCGAGATACGCAGCAAGACGCCCGGCAACTGAATGCTCTGGCTTATCCGCTCCCACCCCTACCCCGGTGGAGTCGCCGAGTACGAGCAGAGTCTTACGCTGATCAAGCGTCTCGTTCATGTACGGTTCCTCATGCTCCATGAGTGCTTTAGAGATTCTCGCTTTAAGGAAGGTGTTCGCACCCCAGAAGGCAACAATAGAGAGAATGAGGATACCAATGATGTGCACCAAAACGGTCATACGCTTAGCCTACCGTGTAATGGAGAAAAGAAAAGTTATCGGTCGATAACGATAGTGGCGTACGAAGAATGTTTCTGTTAGCTTCTTAAGAACTAACGTGCAATTTCGCCGTTAGCGGAAAAGAGGTTTCCGATGAGCGATTTCAAAGACTTGCAACTCAAGACGCGCGACGCGCGGCCTGGAGAAGCACTCGAAATCAATTATGTCGGGCCGCATGGCGTTCGAGGCTTCACTGCTCTCGGCGACCGGTCGGACGACCCGGAAGTAGTATGTATCCCTCAAGGAGCGCAGCTGCTTCTCTCGAACATTCCCCCGTATCTGCAACAGCGCTGGGGTATACACGATACGATTTCTGCAGTCGCTGACCTGCGAGCGCCAGAAGCCGCCAAGGGCTTCTTTACGGACGGTGTCCGCATCGAAGGGCGTGATGACCATATCAGTCTGCAGGATCTGCCTGAACATCTGGTCGCCACGGTGCGCGCACTCGCGTAGCGCATCTGACGAAGAAATAAATGGGGCGGGTAGCTTAGGCTATCCGCTCCTTTCATTTACCGATGACCGGGACCAAAGAGTATCCACCACGCACCGATCATAAAGAGTGCTGCGGCAACAAAGGGAGCGTGGACGCCGATAATGCCGGCCCCTCCTCCTGCAATAAGGGGTACGACGCCCTGTGCAAGCGCGATAAGCGAACTATTAATACCGAGCGCCGCTCCCTGCTTTTGCGGAGAGACTGATTTTGAAACGAGCGCGGTCATATTTGCCATTGTGAGCGCCTGCGGCACCGCGAAGAACGGGATGAGCGCGAAGAGCCAGAGTGCGTTTGGAGCAAACGGATGCAAGAAGAGAATGAAGGCTGCCGCAAGCATGGTGTAGCGAAGAATCTGCCGCTCCTTGTAGTGCTTGGTGAGGAAGCGAAGGATAAAGAGCTGGGTCACGACAATACAGGCGCCGACAATACCGAAATACGTCCCTACTCCTGCTTCGTCTTGCCCGAAGTTCGACACGAGAAGAATACCGACGAAGGAAGTAAAGAAGGAGAACCCGGAGAGATAGAGGAAGCTTGAGAGATATACCGGACGTGCATCCTTATCATCAAACGCTGCCTTGATGTTCTGTATACCCTTAAAGATATGGAAGTTGTGCTCAGCCTTTCGATTGTGGTTCGTTTCAGGAAGGAAGAGCGAGATGAAGATAAGGTTCACGATGCCGAGTGCACCCGCAAACCAGAACGGCGCCGCGGCGTCTCCCGTAACCCCGGCAATCCATCCGGAGAGAAGGGGCCCGAGAATAAAGCCAATACCAAACGCTGCACCGATGAGACCGAAGTTCTTCGCTCGATCTTCAGGAGAAGAGATGTCGGCGATAGTGGCCTGCGCTATGGAGAAGTTCGCAGCAGCAAGTCCTGCTATGGCGCGTGCGATAAGCAGGAGCCATACGAGCTTTGCCGCAATACCAAAACCAAACAGAAGCTGCGATACCGCCAACACCCCTACCCCAAGCGTCAGCAACTTCTTACGGCCATACACGTCTGAAAGTTCTCCGAGAATAGGAGCGGCAATAAACTGCATGAGACCGAAGAGCGCGGTGATGAGGCCGGCGATGAAGAACTGCATCCCGGTGGAGTAGCCTTGGAGTAAGAAGTGCGGCGAAGTCGCGTCCGTGAAGATAATAGGAATGATGGGAAACACCATTCCCGTGCCGATCATGTCGAGCAGCAATGTGAGAAACAGAATAGGAAGAACTTTCTTTTGCATACCGTATTAGCCGACCAAAAGTCCGAACACGAACATCACGAACGCATGGAACGGGCGCGCGAGAAGAT
>DAORIN010000075.1:0-3097 GCA_035438545.1 Minisyncoccota bacterium
TCCATACTGCGTAAGGGGACACTCGAGGGTATGACCCTTCCGGGTAAGCTCGCTGACTGTCAGACCAAGGACGCGTCTGAGTCCGAACTCTTTATCGTAGAGGGAGACTCTGCAGGAGGTACCGCAAAGACGGGTCGTGATCGTCGCACACAGGCCATCCTTCCTCTTCGCGGAAAGATCTTGAACATCGAGCGTGCTCGTCTTGATAAGATGCTCGCGTCAGAGCAGATTAAGAACCTCGTCATTGCGATGGGAACGGCGATAGGGGATGTGTTCGACCTCTCCAAGCTTCGCTATCACAAGGTCATCATTGCTACCGATGCCGACGTTGACGGTGCTCACATCCGCACACTCCTCCTTACGCTTTTGTACCGTCACTTCCGTCCAGTCATCGACGGCGGCTATATCTACATTGCACAGCCACCGCTCTACAAGATCAAGCGCGGCAAAGAAGTCATGTACGCCTACTCAGACGAAGAGAAATTCAAACTCATCGGAAACGATGCCGATGTTTCTGAAGAACCAGAAGAAGGCGAAGAGGAGACTGAGGAAACTGAAGAGGAGGATACGAAGGGTAAAGCAAAGAAGACTGCACGCGTTTCCATTCAGCGCTACAAAGGTCTCGGAGAAATGAACGCATCAGAATTGTGGGAGACTACGATGGACCCAAAGCATCGTGTATTGAAACAGGTAGTGGTTGAAGATGCTGCTGAAGCTGATCGCATCTTCGATATCCTCATGGGTACTGATGTACCAAGTCGTAAGAGCTTTATTCAGAGCAACGCTAAGCTCGCAAACTTGGACGTGTAACGACTAACACTATGTCTCACGAAGACGGAAGAAAAGACAAAGAACGAAAGGTTTCACCACCGACCTGGCAGCAAGCAGATTATGAGACAGAGATAGCCGTTGGAGAGACTCTCGACGAAGCAGTGGATCGAGCACGCGCCGAGATGGAAAGCAGGGGAGGAAAGAGTTTTAATGTATTTCGTACAGGAGAGAGAGGGAAAACCATTCCTGCTGCATCGGAGCGTCGTACGACAGGGTACGAAATAAAAAAGGAGGGAAAGTAAAAGAAATAAATCGAGCCCTGTGAAAACAGGACTCGATTCAGCTTCGGCTTCAACGCCTTAGCTTGCGGCGAACGGGTTGTAACCGGAAAGGTACACAAACGCGCCAACTACGAGCGCTATGATCAGCAAGATCATCCCGATGTGAGATGGTCCGCCAGAGGTTCTTTTCTCGGCCATAGTAGCCTCCGTTTCAACGTCATGCCTGTGTGCACGACTTAGGTATCATTCTCCTTATTTCACCCACTGTCAAATAGCAAAAACCCGCGGCAAAAGCCGCGGGTTTTTACCTGTCAGTAGGGAAATTAGTCGTCGACGTCTACCTCAACCGAGTCGTCGTTGTTGCGTTCATTCGATTCGTTTACCGCATTACGGTAGTCAACGTCGATTTCAGTCTCAAGGTTGCGTCCTTCGCGTGGGTTAGTGACACGGAGTTCAAAATTCTGATACCCGTTTGGGTAGAGAAGGCCACCGGTAGCAACGGCGTCGCGTTCACCTTCTACTGAAACACGTACCTGCCAGCCGCTTGCGATATTGGTACCTGAGTTACGCACCGTAAAGCGGAGCGCCATGTCGCGATTTGCGGGAACGGTATCGTCTTCGATAAAGCGTCCGCTACGAAGGTATCCTACTTCAACATCCACAAGTGCAAGATCTGCCTGACCATATAGTTTTGGGCCTGAGGATATAACGCGAGGGGGATTATAGACGGTAGTGCGTGGGGTGTAACCGGTCTCATCCGGAAGTTCTGGGGTCGAGGTGGTAGCAACAGGAGTGACGACTACCGGAGTGGTTGGTTTAGTCGTTACCGTTGGGGTAGTGGTTGCCTTCCCGCTGTTTGCCGAATCACTTGAGAGATACACGGCTGAAGAGAGGCGAGAGAGGGTCTCTGGGACGTAGCGGGATGCGTAGACCGCAAGCAGCATGCCGGCGATAACCAGACCAAAGAACCCGATCACGGCGAGACCGTTTATCGTTGCTTTCTTCGGGGCACCATGGCTGTCGTGGGCTGGGGAAGCAGACATATTTGATTAATTACTATTTACCACACAATAAACCTATTGTCAAATAAGTCAAGACTGCGTACACTACGTATATGAAGCGTAAACCAAAGGTCATATACCTCCCCGGTGTCTTTGAACGCATCCTCGCCAAGAAATGGTCCTTTCTCGGGGTGTTCGTCGTGGTCTACTTCTTCTCCTTCAACTTCCTTGCGGGTGTAGGGATTGCGCCCGGTGCTTTCGCGTTTCGCCCGGACCCAGTAGAAGTGCCAGTGGTTCCTACTGAAAACGATGCTCTTATCCTTCCGGAAGGGCAGGGAGAACTACCGGTGCGTATTGAGATTCCAAAAGTCGGTATACAAGCCACGGTATCGAACCCGAACACTACCGATGTCGCGACCCTTGATCGTGAACTCCTCGCAGGCGCCGTCCGCTACCCAGGAAGCGGTACCTTGGGTGAGAACGGTAACGTCCTTATGTTCGGGCACTCAAGCCATCTCCCCGTAGTACACAACCAAGCGTTCAAAGCGTTCAATGATATTCAAAACCTCGAAGTAGGGGACCCAATATTCGTGTTCGGGAAAGAGAAGATCTACGTGTATGCAGTAGAGAAAGTGGAGGCAGAAAACACTACAACTGGCGCCATTCCACTTGATATTACGGGAGCAAAACTCACGCTTGCGACCTGCGACAACTTTGGCACCAAGAGTGATCGCTTCGTCGTAACAGCAGTACTCGTTTCCATACAAGACCAAAAAAGCCAATAACTAGGCCGTAGAGTAGACCTTGACAAAGGTAATAAATAGGTATAATATACTTGTATTCTTCTTAATTTCAGCAACTCAAACCCAAGGAAGGGGACGAGCATGAAGAAGGTGATCCTTACGGCAGCTCTCATCATTAGCGGTCTGTGCACTCCGGCTCAGGCGGACACGGTTCAGCGTGGGACGTTCACGGCGGCGGCGACACCCTGCGTGCAGGGTCTCGACGTTCAGTTGGAGCGCAATGCCAACGGTCAACTTACAG
>DAORIN010000076.1:0-3061 GCA_035438545.1 Minisyncoccota bacterium
CGCTCCCCGCCTGACGCTCGGTGCCCGCCGAACCCCACAAACGTATCAGGAGCGCCCGCCATAATATCAACTACCGATACTCCCGGTACTCCTGCGCGGCACGAACCCTTAAGTGACACGCCGCCTTCTCTTCCCCAGAGAAACACGGGACGTTCATATTCTTCTGCAACCGTGTTCGCCACTAACCCCAAGAGTCCGGGACGCCAATCAGGGTCCCCCATTGCGATGATGTCGGGGAGCGCTCCTTGAAGCTTTCTCTCTTCAAGACGTTCATGCACGGCGCGCGTAATAGCGGCAGCCACCGAGCGGCGGCTCCGGTTTATCTTTTCCAATTCTTTTGCGAGTGCGTCGGCACGATTCTCGTCCTCTGTCGTAAAGAGCTCGAAGGCGTCACGCGGGTTCCCCATACGAGACGCTGCGTTCACGCGCGGCGCAATCATAAAGCCCACATCGTCCTCGGTGATATATCCCTGATTCACGCGCGCATTCTTCAGAAGCTTCTGAAGGCCGATGCGAGGCGATTTACGCATCACCATGAGTCCATATTTAGCGATGACGCGATTCTCTCCAATAAGGGGCACCATGTCAGCGATGGTAGAGAGTCCTGCCATATCAAGGAGCCACTTCTCCCACCCAAGCGGAATGTTCTCGCGTCCCGGGAACCCGTGTTGGAGCACCGCGCACGCAAGCTTCCAGGCAAGCCCGCCGCCGCAGAACTCTTTAAAATCATTCGTCTCTCCTGCCTGCTTAGGATCAATGACCGCATACGCCGGCGGTAGCCCTCCTTCGTCTTCGTTTTGCGGCAGGTGATGATCCGTAAGAATGACATCAATGCCGAGGTCTTGTGCGCGTTTAATGGGCTGTACGTCCGTAATACCGCAATCCACTGTGATCATGAGGGTAGTTCCCTCTTCCGCGAGTTTCTCAACGCCCATAACTGATACGCCATACCCTTCAAGATGGCGATGCGGAATATAGTTCGTGAAATTGGCCCCTGCTTTTTTGAGAAAGTCATGGAGTACCACTCCACCCGGGATGCCATCGCAGTCATAATCGCTCCAGACGGTAATGCGCTCACCGTCCGCAAGTGCCTTAGCCACGCGAGCAGCTGCTTTCGGCATATTCAGAATCTTCATCGGGTCCCCGATGTGCTCGTCATACGAGGGAGAGAGAAACGCTGCCGCTTCCTCCTTGCTTTTCACCCCTCGACGCGCCAAGAGCGCTGCCGTTAAATCGTCATATTCAGCAAGCTCATCGCGCAGAGTGGTATCAATGGGCTCATGGAGGGAAAACATCGTTCCCCGATTGTACCAAATCGCTATTCCCCGCGTATTTTCTTGGCAATTTCCGCTAGTACGGCGTCGTCAGCACGTTCCGAGTCATGAGAGGAAATATAGCCTTCATAGAACTCCGTAAAGCGCTTCTCTTTAGAGTGATGCTGCTTCCACTCGTCACTACTCGTGCCATGCATCGGAACGAGCTTCGCATGGAGGTGATCGACGCCGAACCCTTCGAATATGAGGCCCGTGCGTCCGACGTCAGGGTATGCCGCGTCAATGCGTTTAGCGACCGCCGCTGCCGCCTGCATAAGTCCCATGAGGATAGGTCCCGGTGCGTCAGCAAAGTAACTATCGTGATGCTCTTTTGGAATAACCACGGCAAATCCTTCCGTGTTCGGGAATATAGAAAGGAAGGCAAGGTACGAATCGTTTTCCCAAATAGGGTGCGACGGCGCCTCGTGCGCGACTATCATGCAGAAAATACAGCCGTCTTTCTTCATATCGTTATTTTAACGCTTTAATTCCGGGAAGCGTACCGTGCGCTAAAAAGTCGAGCATGGCACCTCCCCCCGTTGAGATGAAGGAGAAGTCAGACGCAGGCTTCATCTCCTCTACGGCTGCAATAGTGTCTCCCCCGCCGATGATGGAGTGCGTATGTGCACCTACTACCGCACGCGCCACCATGCGCGTTGCGTCAGAGAACCCGTTCTCAAATAGGCCGAGAGGACCATTCCACAGCACGGTCTTCGACTTATTAATAAGATCGACGAGTGCCGCAGCCGTGTGCGGACCTGCATCAAGTACCGCTTCGTCTGGTTTCACTTCGTTTGCCATGGCGGTGCGCCCCGCGTCCCGCGTGCTCTTTAAGGGAGCAGCGATAACGTCCACCGGAACGATGAGACGCTTATCCTTCAGGAGTTTCTTTATGTGGTCTTGGCCTTCGTCGGAAACGAGCGAGGTGCCCACCGAATACCCTTTTGCTTTTAAGAAATCATTTGCAAGCGCCCCTCCCACAAACACATGGTCATAGGTTTTCAAAAGCTTTTTCAGTACCGGCTCTTTCGTCGAAAACTTTGCGCCACCTATGATGGCAACCGCAGGATGCTTTGGTTTGAGTGCTTTCGTGAGCTCTTTCACTTCTTGTTCGAGCGTGAGGCCTGCATAGGAGGGGAGGAGTCCGGGAACGCCAACCACCGACGCATGTTCGCGGTGGCACACATCAAAGGAGTCTTGCACGAATACGTCCGCAAGCTCGGCAAGCTCTTTTGCAAACTCGCCATCGTTCTTCTCTTCCCCGACGTTGCGGCGTAGGTTCTCAAGCATGAGAACGCCACCCGGAAGAAGGTCGCGTACGGCTGCGCGTGCCTGTGCTCCGGTTGCTACGGGACAGAAGGCTATGTCAGGAAGCCACTGCTTCATGGCCTCATACATAGGCTCGAGCGTCTCCGTTCCCTTCCCGCTTATATGACTGATGAGCACCACACGCGCATGACGCTCTCGTAAATACTGAATGGTCGGCAGTGCGCTTTTAAGCCGGAACGCGTTGGTGACCACGCCGTTTTCAATGGGTGCATTCAATGAGGTACGTAACAGTACTGGGATGTTCTCGAGCACCTTGATGTCACGAACGCTACGCATGAATTAGACGAGCGCTTTTACTAAAGCGCTAAAGGTAGCGGTCTCCGCGCTCGCGTGCCCTACCAAAAACCCATCCACCCCACTTCCGCCCGCTATCGCCCGCACATTTCCCGACTCCACGGCGCCTCCATAGAGGACCTTTG
>DAORIN010000077.1:0-2977 GCA_035438545.1 Minisyncoccota bacterium
TAGAACCATGGCGAGCGCGGCCAGTTCCCTTCTGCTTCCATGGCTTTTTGCCACCGCCAGATACTTCGCCGCGGAACTTGGTGTGAGCGACTGTTGGGCGAGCGTTTGCCTGCATACCGGTGACCACCTGGTGCACAAGGTCGGCGTTCCACTTTGCACCAAAGAGTTCTGCAGGGAGCGTAACCGTACCAGCTGCAGCACCGTTCATGCCGTAGATAACGGCTTCACCCTTTCCAACTTCAATAACCGGAGCTTTCTTGGGAGCGCGCGGTGCTGCTTTTTTAGCAGTCGTCTTCTTTGCTGGAGCTTTCTTGGTAGTAGCCATAAGTATATAAATTATGCGGCGATGATTTCGACCAAAGAGCCGCGTGCGCCAGGAACAGCACCTGAGATGATGATCTCACCGGCTGCCTGATCTACATGAATAACGCGGAGATTCTTTACGGTAACGCGAGCGTTACCCATGCGTCCGGCCATCTTCATACCAGGAGCAACACGACCTCCGGCACGACCAGGACCACCTCCCGAAGAACCGCGCTCGCGCTCAGAATGCTTCTGACCGTGGCTTCGTGGCCCGCCGCGGAAGTTGTAGCGTTTGACGACGCCGGCGAAGCCACGACCCTTTGAGGTACCGACGACACGAACCTCATCCCCTACCGCAAAAGTATCAGTACCAATTTCAGCACCTACCGTGTAGTCAGCTGGATTCTCGACGCGATATTCTTTAATGACCTTGAAGGCCTTTCCTTGCTGTGGCTTCGCAACACGTGATGGCTTCTGCGCATCAAACCCGATCTGAACGGCAGAGTAGCCGTCCGCACCGTCCGCAGTCTTCACCTGAGTGACGGTAGAAGGACTCATCTTAAGGAGAGTGCCGGCAAGGGCTTTGCCGTCTTCCTGGAAGATTTGGGTCATGCGCTCTTTGCGAGCAAGTAGGAATTTCATGAGGTAAAGAAAATCGCGCTCAATAGCGCGTTCGGTCCCCGTTAGGGGGACTTCCCGGCCATTGGTCCGTCCCGATGGACGTACGTAGCGATAGGAGGACTATACCGGAGTGGGTTTGAATATGCAAGAACGTCCTTATGAGCTCTCAATTATCCGGATTTTACTGAAATTCTTTCCTTTTAAACCAATAGATATGGGCTCCCAGGTCGCCGATGCAGCCTTGATCTGTTCAGGAGACAGAATCGTTTCAATGTAACTATCGTCCCTTTTCTTGAGAGCACCAACGCCGGCCCAGAACTTTGCTATCGAGGTCTTGGTGCTCCCTATCGCAACACCTTTAGGCAGTGCTTTGGTAAAGGTCAGTATTTTCTCTGGCGCTCGGTTGTACGGACGTCGTTTTGACGTTGCCATATAAGCGTCATGCATAAGCTTATTCTTTCCATACCATTCTGGATCAGCTAACTCTTCAGGAGTACGTTTTGCGTTTAAATCCATCATTGCTTTTTCTGCGTCTGACGCCTGTGGAAGCTTCCCGTGATTTTGAGCAAGTAGTTCGTCGGTACGAGCTGTAAGATCTGCATCAAATTCTTCGGGCGTATAACGTGAACCGACAGGAGTGAGAGTGAATTTCAGGTTCTCTGGCAGGTACGGTGTGATAAAAGCGATGACTTCGTTGAAGGTTGCTCGATAGGCATCGGTATCTGCCTTAGGAATATGATTCATCCGCTCGACGATGACGTCGTCTGGCGAAAAGTCGAACCATACTCCTGGTTCGTATACGTGTGCTATCGATTTGAGCCATGCTGCGTTGTGCATCATCGTAAAAAGCTCAGCCCAGTCTGCCTCAGGAGACTCATCGAGACGCCACAGTTTATAGCCACCGAACGGATATACGAACTGCAACGGTTTTCCATTCTTAAAGCTATATTCGAGAGCACCTTCAAGATGCGGGAGAAAATCACCATCCACTGCGTATTTACGGTATTTTTTTGAAAGAATCGTTTTTACGATGAACGTCTTACGTTCCTCATCGTTTGCAAAGGTTGGAAGATCGTTTACGACATTTAGTCGCGCAAGACGTGCGTCTATATACTCGTTTGGATGTTCCATGGAGATGCAGGTAGGAGTTGAACCTACGTCTCTTGCCTTGCGGGCAAGCGCCTGAACCGTCTCGGCGACCGCATCAAGGCGAGTATAGCAAAAACATCATCTCTTGAAATAAGAAAAGGCCGCCAGGAGAACCGGCGGCCTTCGCTGCGTCATCGCTTTCGCGACTTAGAGTTGCTAGAGGAGCGCTAGGTCCTCTGTTCGATTCTCATCGAGGTATCTGTTGGGGAAACTACGGAATACCGTAAGCGCTTCCTCAACTGTTATGAGGCCCAACTGACAGAGAAGGGCGACAGCGAATAACTCATCGACCAGGGATGGGTAGCCAGAAATGCTACTACCCCATTCGTTGATCATCACTGCCCCTGCATACTGCGGAGGATCTGCGTGCTCGTCTTGGCTTTGACGACTCAACACGTGTCCGTGCCGATGCTTCATCAGCATCAGTCGCCCGATCTTCTCCCGAGCAAATGCATGCTTTCCGAGACAATCGTCGGGTTTTTCACCGATAACCGCTTGGATAACTATGTCACCTGCATCGTCGGTAAAGACCACCACGCATCCGAACCGTTTCTTTTCTCGAAGAATCGGACCGATGATTGAGTGGCGTTTGAGTGCCGCGTCGATCCTTATTGCCGCGTCGTACACCATCACTGGAGTGATACGCATGAGTGAGGCCCTCCTTAAGAACCTCTAGGTGAGTTATGACATACAAAAATCAGTAACGCAAAACCGCCCCATCTCTGGGGCGGTTTTGCTGTCTTCCCTTTCGGGGTTAGACCATCTTCACGTCTATCGTCACTCCGGACGGAAGGGTGAGGTTCGTGAGAGCCTCAATCACCTTCGGGTTTGGAGAGAGAATATCGATGAGACGCTTGTGGATGCGCATCTCGAACTGCTCACGTGCGTCTTTGTGGACGAACGT
>DAORIN010000078.1:0-2855 GCA_035438545.1 Minisyncoccota bacterium
CAGAACACGGCCGGCGAGACCATCGAAGTGCCTATTACTTCTTCGATGACCGAAGGCTTGAACCCGGTGGAGTACTTCATGAGTACCCACGGTGCACGTAAGGGTTTGACTGACACCGCACTTGGTACTGCGCGCGCCGGCTACCTCACGCGCCGCCTCTTCGACGTTGCGCAGGACTCCATTGTTACGGAAACGGACTGTGGTGCTAAGACGGGTATCGCTATCCGCCGCATCTCAGCAAACGGCATTAAGATTGACTTCGTTGAAGCCATTCGTGGCCGCACGCTCGCTGAAGCTGCAGGTTCTCTTAAGAAGGGTCACTACCTCACGGCAGATGATGCACGCGCATTGAACGCTGACGCATCGATTGAGTCCGTCATTGTTCGCTCGCCTATGGCCTGCGTTACTCGCTATGGTATCTGTGCCGCTTGTTACGGTATGGACCTCACGACCCAGCAGGTTGTTGATCTCGGAGAAGCCGTTGGTACCGTTGCCGCACAGGCAATCGGTGAACCGGGTACTCAGCTCACCATGCGTACCTTCCATGCCGGAGGTACGGCATCCGTTGGTGGCGACATCACCTCAGGTCTCCCACGCGTTGAAGAAGTATTCGAGAAGCGCTCACCGAAGAACCCAGCTGTCGTCTCTAAAACCGACGGTATGGTCACGGAGATCCGTGAACTTGGACGCGAGAAGATCATCGTTGTGGCTCCTGAAGCCGGACAGACCGCAAAGAAGGTAGGTCGTGGAAAGAAGCCTGTGGATGGTGCTGCTATCGAGTACATGGTGGCATACCCACGTATGGCGCTCGTGAAAGCAGGTGACGCCGTTACCCGCGGTCAGCTCATCACGGACGGTTCCGCTGATCTTGATGAACTCTTCGAGTACGCAGGACGCGCTGCCGTACAGGAGTACATCATTGCGGAGACCTCGAAGATCTACGAACTCCAGGGCGCTTCCGTATCCCGCAAGCACCTTGAAGTGGTCGTGAAGCAGATGTTCAGCCGCGCAAAGATTACTGACACCGGTGACTCTGACTACTCAGTTGGTGACGTGGTTGAAGATTGGGAATACGCTGCAGCAATTAAGGAGGCAGACGCAGAAGGAAAGATTGCACCGAAGGCACGCGAAATGGTGCTTGGTATCAAGGAGTCAGCGCTCAGCCGCCGCTCCTTCCTCTCCGCTGCCTCCTTCGAGCAGACGACGAAGATTCTCATCGGTGCCGCACTTAAGGGCTCCGTGGACACACTTCGCGGTCTTAAGGAGAACGTCATCCTTGGTCGCCTCATCCCTGCAGGTACTGGGTTCCCAGGCTCCAAGAAGCGCGCCGCTATCGACGCACTTCAGACGGCACGTAACTCACGCCTAGCTGCTGAAGCAGAACAGGAAGAGATGGCATCTCGTGCGCTTACCGAAACTCGTTAACGGCTAACCGCCCGCACGGGCCTACACAAAGCATGGCTGACACCGTAGAGCGCGTTAAAGAAAAACTCAGCATCCAGGATGTTGTGGCGCCCTACGTAAAACTCACCAAGGCAGGGAAGTACTGGCGTGGTCTTTCTCCCTTCAATAAGGAGAAGACGCCTTCCTTCTATGTAAACCCGGAACGAGGTTCGTACTACTGCTTCTCAAGTTCCCAAGGCGGCGACATCTTCACCTTCATTGAGAAGATGGAAGGCGTCGACTTCAAAGGCGCGCTCAAAATCCTCGCTGAGAAAGCGGGGGTTGAGCTCGTGTACGAAGGGAAGAAAGATACGGGAAAACAAGACCGCGTGCGCGAAGCGATGGCTCGTGCTGAAGCGTTCTATGCCCGAAACCTTGATGAGAAAGGGGAAGCGTATGCGTACGCACTCTCGCGTGGTCTCACCCCAGAAACTATTAGAGCGTGGAATCTTGGCCTTGCGCCGGATGGCTGGCGTACGCTTCTTGAAGAGTTGTCTGCGGCTGGGTTCTCTACCAAAGAGATGCTCGACGCAGGTCTCATCAAGGAAGCAGACGGAAAGCCCGGCACGTACTATGACCGCTTCCGTAACCGACTCATGTTCCCGATTAAGGACGGAGCCGGGAGGACGGTGGCGTTCACGGGCCGTGCGCTCACCCCTGAAGATCCTGCGAAATACCTGAACTCTCCGGAGACGGAGCTCTATAAGAAGTCGCAGATACTCTTCGGGATGGATAAAGCCAAAGACGCGATACGTACGCGTGGGTTCGCGCTTCTCGTGGAAGGGCAGTTTGACCTCATCCTTCTGCATCAGATTGGGTTCACGAACACCATCGCGCTTTCGGGTACCGCGCTCTCTGAGACGCACTTATCGCTCGTGAAGCGCTACGCCGACAATCTCATGCTCGCGCTTGATGCGGACCGTGCGGGACTCGCAGCGTCCGCTAAGAATGCGTACGCTGCCCTTAAGGCAGGCATGCGCGTGAAAGCGGTCCGCATGCCGCTCGGGAAAGATCCGGCAGATCTTGCAAGCGAAACCCCGCAGGACTTTGTCCGTCGTGTGTCTGAGTCAGAACCCATCATCGAATTCTTCCTCTCCGTATTGTCCGCAAGTGAGAAGGATGCGCATCGTCTCGTCATCGCAGTTGAACATGTGGTGCTCCCGCTCATCGCCATTATGCGTAGCCCCATGGAGCGCGAGCATTTCATCGGCATCGTTGCGCGCGCGATGGGGTCGTCAGCTGAAGCGGTGCGCGCGTCCGTACCGAAGACGGCAGCTGCTCCAGAAGATGTGGTTGCCGCTCCGGTAGCGGCTCCAGCGGTTTCTGAAACACCAGAAGCTGCCCGTGGCCTCCTCATCCTTGCGGCTATCGACGCTTATGCGGGAACCCCCCTTGCAAAACGCCTCTCGGAC
>DAORIN010000079.1:0-2840 GCA_035438545.1 Minisyncoccota bacterium
GAAGTGCGTGATACGCGCGATGAATGATTGCATGTGCGTCTAACAGAATGAGCCGCTTCTTGGTGAGAGATTTTCTAATCATAAGAAAGGGTGCGCGTGCCGTCGGGTGAAGCGGTAATGCGAAGGGCTGCGGTAGGTTTCGGCAGTGCGTCGCTCACTTGTTCGGGCCACTCAAGCACGATGAGTGTTTGTGGGTCATGCATCGCTTCATCGAACCCAAGCGCAGCAAGTTCTTCCCCACTTTTCAAGCGATACGCATCAATATGGATGAGACGTTTCCACGTACCGTAACCAGGAAGTAGATATACCTTCTCAAGAACGAAGGTGGGGCTCGTCACCGAGTCGGTAACCCCGAGTTCGTTTGCAAGTGCTTTAGTGAACGCAGTCTTCCCTGCCCCAAGGTCACCCGAAAGGGTTATGAGCGTTGCTCCCGTAGTTGAAGGCACGAGTTCTGTAAGAAAAGAGGCTGCTGCTTCAGCAAGGCCTTCAGGGGTCGCAACAGATATCTCCATCTCCCTATTGTACCAATGTATACAAATAGGGCCCGACATGATCGCTCATGCCAGGCCCCAATGTCGCAGGGCTCCGTATTACGGGAGCCATTCAGTGACGATACCGTAGGGTACGGTGTCGTGGACTCGCGCCGCCTCAGCTGCACACCATGCCCGCTGTCTGTTGGTTTCGCTCTCTTTAATTTCGAGAGGAGCTGCCACAGACAAACGAACGGTGCACACACCAGGAACTACTTGCCCACGGGCGAGGACTTCGGTACGGCCCCCACCAAGAAACACTCGTTGGCCGACTTGGGGACGCACAGTGTGTCTGTGTCCCCCAAAGAAGAAGTCGAGCGCGGCGTACGTGACACCCGCGCCTATGGAGCCGTAATTGTAGTTTTGGCCTCCACCGCGGTAAGGGCCACCCCCACCGCCTCGTTCCTCATGCACTCTTATGCGCACTCCTTCGTGCACGCGCATGTACCCATGGCCCGACTGCGCCGAAGCGCTTGGGGCCGTCACTAATACTGCAATTGCCGTCAAAGCGGCAACGATGAACGTCCGGACCATTCACGACCTCGTTTCTAATTTAAAGTCCTCCGGAAAGTTACACAATAACCATAAAAAGATGCTTTGTCAATGACGAGAAAGCGTCATTTAGGCTCGTGCTGATGCTATGATTTCCCGTAATGCCTTCCCATTTTGATACTGATGCTGAGGACGCTAAGCTCGCCGCTCTGCGTGAAAAAGAAGAGGAAGACCTCGCACGTATCCTTTCTGACAAATACGGCCTTACATATACGGACCTCTCTGTGGTGCCGGTCAACGTCGATGCACTCCGTTTAGTACAAGAAGACAAGGCGCGCGCCGCTGAGATGGTGGTCTTTGATAAGGCGGGCAAGGCGCTCTCTATCGCGCTTCATAGTCCAAACAACCCCGCTCTTGCCGGTATATTCGAGGGACTTGAGAGTCGTGGCTTTACGCTTCAGAAGTTTCTGGTGTCTGCCCGAAGCTTGAAGCGTGCTCTAGACCGCTACGCCGATCTCTCCTACGCTCATGTCACTACTGAAGGAGTGTTCGATATCTCAAGTGAAGACATTAATAAGCTCGAAAAAGAGTTCGACTCCCTCGCAAGTCTTAAGTCGCATCTTGATGAGGTGCTCTCAACGAAGAAAACAGCACAGGTCTCCCGCATCTTTGAAGATATTGTTGCTGCTGCCCTTTCACTCGGCGCGTCTGACATTCATCTCGAGCCAGAGGAGCACGCCGTGCGCCTTCGTCTTCGCCTTGATGGCATGCTCTCTGACGCCTATATGTTCGACCCTAAGGTGTATCACTCACTGAATTCCCGCGTGAAGCTTCTCTCGGGGTTAAAACTCAACGTTGATAACCGCGCACAAGACGGACGCTTCACCATTGCAGTCCAAGGCACCGAAATTGAAGTGCGCACGTCCGTCATTCCAGGTAACTATGGTGAGTCCCTGGTGCTTCGTATTCTTGACCCGAACACTCTCACCCGCTCGTTTGAAGATATGGGGGTGAACCCTAAGCTCCTTGCGCGTCTGCGTGAAGAGATTAAACGCCCCAACGGCATGCTCCTCACCACCGGCCCAACAGGCTCGGGTAAGACAACGACCTTGTACACGTTCCTTCTGGCGCTCCATACGCCGGAAACAAAGATCGTCACCATTGAAGACCCAATTGAGTACCACCTTGAAGGCATTGTGCAGACCCAAACGAACGGCAAGGACTACACGTTCGCATCAGGACTTCGCTCCGTGCTCCGTCAGGACCCCGACGTCATTCTCGTGGGAGAAATTCGTGATGGTGAGGTAGCGGAAGTTGCGCTCCAGGCGGCACTCACCGGTCACTTCGTGTTCTCAACGCTCCACACCAATAACGCCGCGGGCACCTTCCCCCGCTTGGTTGACCTTGGTGCTGATCCAAAAGTATTTGCGTCAGCAGTGTCAGTTGCGATGGGTCAACGCCTCATGCGCACGTTGAATCCAGAAACGAAGAAGGCGCGCCCTGCTACCGAAGAAGAAAAGAAGTTAATGCAGGCCATCATGGCTACGGTTACCGATACTTCCCTTCTCCCTGCGTCGTACGACACGGTGTATGACGCGGTGCCCGACGAGAATGGTGGTACCGGATACAAGGGCCGACTCGGCGTACACGAAGCCATATTCATGGACGAAGAACTTGGAGAGTTTTTGCGTGATAACCCATCAGAGGGTGACATCGCAAAGCACGTGCTGCGTCAGGGATACCTCACCATGGCACAGGACGGCGTGCTTAAAGTACTCGCAGGACAAACGACTCTTGAAGAATTAGCGCGTACGGTTG
>DAORIN010000080.1:0-2767 GCA_035438545.1 Minisyncoccota bacterium
GTGAGACGCCGTGATAGAGCATGAGCCAGCCACCGTCGACTTTAAGGAGCGGACCCGCCATACCTACTTTGGCTGCGTCCCACATACCTTCACGTGGTCCCATGATTTCAATGCAGCGGGATATGCGCGTGCCGCTCGTGAGATCAGGAAGGATGTCCGCACAGATGCGTCCACTGATGCGGTGGTAGAGCATGAAGTGGCCGTCGGCCGTCTTCTCGGGAAGGAGCGCCAAATCTTTATCATCCACATCGTCGGGGGTCACGAGAAATGGCTCGGTCCATGCATCGAACTTCTTTGCGAGAAAGTCTTCGGTTGAGATAGAGGAGACGGCACCGCGTGGCGCGTGAATGCCGTCATATGCGGTATAGGTCATGTAGATGCGGCCATCGATGACAACAGCGCGCGGGTCTTCGCACCCGGAGTTACCTGTCGGGTGAGAGAGCTTCATCTCAAAGTCAGCACGAGGTCCGTAGATAGGTACGGGAAGTCGTTCATCAATATGGAGTCCGTCTTCTGAGCGTGCGTATCCTACATACGACGTATTATCCTCACTCATCGCGCGATACAGAATATGAATAGAACCCTCAAGATCTATAGCTGCAGGGTTAAACACGAGCTTTGCTTCAAAAGCGTTTTCTTTCCGCGGCAGCAGTATCGGATTCTCAAGAGCGCGCATTAGTACCGGCGATACACTCGTATCAATGGAGTCGAGTAGGTCCTTGGTGCGTATCGTCGCTTTAGCAACAGTAGTGTCAGCGGCACCATAATATAGATCTATCATGCCGTCTCCCGTGTCTAGCGCTGAGGTAGGGAAGACAATTTCAGGTTCGACCCCATAGCGCTCATATATTTCTTCCGGCACGAGGAACGGATAGGTGCGTCCCGAAACCTTCATAGGGTCAGCCGCATCAAGAAGCGCCGCTTCAATACCGAAGACACGGCGTCCATCTCCGAAGTAATGCTCAATGTAGGAGTAGAAGAAGAGCCAGCCGCGCTCCGTTTTAATAGGGACCGCTCCTGCCTCCACGTGGTCTTTGTCGCTTCGCACGAACTCAAGTGCGTGTGATTCCCAGTCGGCATACCATTTCATCCAGTAGTCGGGATTCCAGTAGTCTTCAATAGAGTCGGCAAGTGCAAGACAAATCTTTGAAGGTGGCTGATCAGTGTGCACGGTAAGGAGCGCTGCGTACTTATCACCGACCTTCTCAGGGAAGAGTGCAAATGCTTTTGCATTAAAGGGAGTCGCGAGATGACGTTCGTCGAAATGCTCACCGTCCTTGGAGACAGCGATAGCGACACGAATGTTATCCGCATTGAACGGATAGCCTCCGAGTGCCGTGTACGAAAGATACGTGACGCCATCAATGACCGTTGCGCGCGGGTCTTCACACCCAAACGCTTCCCATGCTTCTTTTGGCGTGATGACCTGACGCTGTGAGTGGAAGTGAACACCGTCTTCTGAGTCAGCAACACCAATGGTGGATTGAGGCGCAAAGGGCGCGATAAGGGCTGCGGGGTGCGCAAAGGCGCGATAGTACATCTTCACCCCTGTTTCCGTTTTAACGACAGAGGGATTAAAGGTAGCGAGTGCTTCCCACGGGTGCTCACGCTGCGGCGAGAGGAGTGGATTCTCAGGATGACGGCGTACGACAAACATATTCTTATTATGCGGCAGAGAAGCGTAGCGGCACAGGCGTTAACCGCGCCATCTTCTTATCTTTGAGTTTCTTTAGGAACTCCGAAAGCGAAATTTTTGCCGCACACACCACAGAGTCGGCGCCGCCATAGTACACGGTGAGCGTGTCGCCATGAACGGTAGCGCCGCAGGCGTACACCACGCCTGACTTGAACCCTTCGTTCTCGTAGGTGGCGTCCGGCGAGAGAATAGGGAAGGGAGAACGGGCAATAACCTTGGTAGGGTCAGTGAGATCAAGGAGAAGTGCACCGAGCTTGTAGCGTGATGGTTCGCGCGCGTCCGTTGCGTGGTAGAAGAGGAGCCATCCGTCTTTCGTTTTAATAGGCGGTGGGCCAGCACCACGAAGCGTCGAATCCCACACGCTCTCATCCTTCACGGGGTTGTAGGGGCTTTCTATGGATGCGTTCTCGTCCAAGGTGTCGAGATAGTCGACGAGTACACGGTCACGTGAGCCGCTATGCAAGGAGTGGAGTACGGCAAACTTGCCGTTAATCTTTTCCGGGAACAAGACCCAGTTCTTATGCACCTGTCCTACGGGTGAAAGGTATGTTGGTGCCGTCCACTTCCAGCGCTTCGCGAGTAAGTCACTAATAGCGATAGAAGAAACGCCGATACGAAGTGCGTCCCATCCGCCAAAGGCTGAGAAGGTCATATACATGCGGTCACCTATGACTACCGCGCGTGGGTCTTCTACGCCCGCAAACGAACCGCCAGACTTAGAGAGTCCTGAGTGCTCGGCAAAGCGTCGGGTGGCATCGTCACCGCCAGCAAGCGCAAATACCGGATAGGGAAGACGTTCATCAAATGAAGCACCATTCTTGCTCGAGGCGTACCCGATTCTTGAGACGCCATCGTTACCCACCGCGCGATAAAAGAGATGCACGCGTCCGCCCGCCTCTATTGCTGCCGGGTTCATCACGCCTCCCGCCTCCCAGCTTTGTCCTCGTGGTACCAATATAGGATTGCCGTGCTCACGAAGTAAACCGAGTGAGCGTGCGAATTCAACTATACGTTCCCGTATCGCATGAGTGCGAATGAGTTTCCAGAGCGCATACAAGAAAAGCCCCGTGC
>DAORIN010000081.1:0-2753 GCA_035438545.1 Minisyncoccota bacterium
GCCTCTATGGCATCACCAAGTGGGCCAACGAAGAAGGGTATGACCTTGCGGTGCATATTCATTTGAACGATACCGGCGCACAGAACCACCAAGGGTTTGCGGTGTACGTACCTGATAAAGAATTCGGGAATGCAGAAGCGGCACGCCCGTTAGGGGAAGCTATCGCGTTTGAACTCAACCGTTTCAATGCATCCTCCACGCTCCCCATAGAGAACTATGGCGTGGTGGAAGATCAGAGCCTTATCGCGCTCGGTGCCTTCAATACGGCTGAGTTTCCCTCAGTACTCGTTGAATACGCCTATATCTATGAGCCAAAGATAAAGAATGTGGAAGCGCGCGACCTCGTGCTCTCTGATATGGCACACCAGACGTATCGCGGTATTGAAAAAGCACTCGGCGCCACGGTCTCCGGGAGCAACACGCGTGCACTCCCGTACGCATGGACTGGTACTACCAAAGCGGGCATCTCCAGTCCTGAGGCCTACGCGCTTCAGGTCGCACTGAAGTCACTCGGGTTCTTCCCACCAAAGGGAGAACTCCTCATCGGCTGCCCACTTTCAGGCGTTATGGATACCTGCACGGTGAATGCGCTAAACGCGTACCAATCTTCTAAAGGGTGGACCCCAACAGGTGCGATAGGACCAATGACGAAAGCAGCACTCAAAGCAGCAGGGTTCTAGTGGTTGTGTGGGCTATCATATTTCCAGTGTTGAATTATCTTTGCCGAGAGGTACAGTACATTGGTCAGTATTAATAGACTCTCTCTCACTATGACCATTAAGAAATTCTTGGCAGGAAGTGTGCTGGCACTCGCTCTACTTGCAGTTGCTCCGACTACTCACGCTGCGACAAGTACCTCAGTGCAGGCACAGATAAATCTCTTATTGCAGATGATTGCCCAGCTTCAGACGCAGCTCACTGCGCTTGGGGGCGAGTCAGTGTCCGGTGGTACGCCCACCTGCACCCTCACGGCAACGCCTGCCGCAGGGGAGCTTAACGACAAAGTGCGCGTGAGCTGGACCTCCTCAAACGCGACCAAACTTTCCTGGGTGAAAGATACGTCGGGCAAGGATACCCTCAAGGTGCCCACTGGAAACCCGAAGCTTTCTGGTTCAAAGAATGTAAAAATGACCGTGCTCGGAAATCCGAAGCTCACCATGAAAGCTACTGGAAAGGATGGTACGACGAGCACGTGCTCGGTAACCATACCGGTGACTGAGGGAGACTCTGATGAAGACTCTTCGGACGATAAGCCAGTGTCTTGTCTACTTTGGGCGGATAAGACCAGCTATGAGTACGGCGATGACATTACCTATTCCTGGTCGAGCCGGAACGCATCGTCTGCGGGATGGGTCATTGATACGTCTGGGAAAGATACTCTTGCGTTGCCGGGTGATAAGCTCGAGGCGAACGGCACACAATCGGTGAAGGCAAGCGTAATAGGGAATCCGACGGTAACGCTTAAGGTGCGGGGTTCCGATGGAAACGGCTCGTGCTCTACGAAAGTGAATATTACCGAGTAACTACACTCGCGTTTACCGTAAAACGCCGTCCCCAGTTGGGGGCGGCGTTTTGCTTTGCTACTATCAGTCCAATGGAACCAGATAAAATTCTTGCAGCATACAAGAAGGTAGGGGGACGAGTTGAAACCAAAGGGAAAGTAACCCTTACCTCAAAAGAAGACTTCGCCCTCTTCTATACGCCTGGAGTAGGCACTGTCTCAACGCATCTTGCCGCTCACCCCGAAGACGCCAAGACGCTTTCAGTGAAAGGTAATAGCGTTGCGGTCATCTCTGATGGCTCTGCAGTGTTAGGACTCGGTAACATCGGGCCGTATGGAGCGCTTCCTGTGATGGAAGGGAAGGCACTCATCTTCAAGCAGTTCGCGAACATCGACGCCTGGCCCATTGTGTTAGATACGCAGGACCCAGAGAAAATAATAGAGGCGGTCCGAGCGATAGCACCCGGGTTCGGTGGTATTAACCTTGAAGACATCGCGGCCCCTGCCTGTTTTGAAATCGAAGAGCGCCTTATCAAAGAACTTTCCATTCCCGTCATGCATGACGATCAGCATGGTACCGCCATCGTAGTACTTGCAGGACTCATGAATGCAGCGGCGGTTGCCGGAAAAGATTTAAAGACAATGAAGCTTGTCATTATTGGTGCTGGAGCTGCGGGTGCCGCTACCGCACTCCTTCTGAACGAATACGGCATACACGACGTTGTAGTAGTGGATCGCAAAGGCACCATCGACGCATCACGAGAGGATCTCACTGATGTGAAGCAGGAGCTTGCACGCCGCACAAACCCGCGCCACATACAGGGAGCGCTTGAGAACGCACTTATGGGTGCTGACGCAGTCATTGGTCTTTCAGGCGGCGGCAAACTCACATCGAGTCATATAGAGACGATGGCACCAAACCCTATCGTCTTCGCGCTTGCAAACCCCACACCAGAAATTCTTCCTGAAGATGCGAAGAAGGGAGGTGCAGCTATCGTTGCTACCGGACGCTCTGACTTCCCGAATCAAATCAATAACGCGCTCGTGTTCCCGGGAATATTCCGTGGCGCGCTCGATGGAAACGTCACTGCCATAACTACTACTATGAAACTGAAGGCCGCCGCAGCTCTTGCCGCACTCGTGTCGTCGCCGTCTGCTGACTGCATCATTCCTGAAGTACTTGATGAACGCGTGGTGCCCACCATTGCGGCAGCGGTGCAGTGATACCATACGCGCATGAATATTCTTGTCT
>DAORIN010000082.1:0-2752 GCA_035438545.1 Minisyncoccota bacterium
AGATCTTCTCTTCTTCAACGACGCGCTTACCGCCTTTGACGCGGACCTTCTTTTCAGTTGGGACGACCACCTCAAAGATTTTGTTACCCATGCCCAAGGACTCGATGCGCTGCTTCAAGTTACGCTCAACGGCGTTCTCGTAGCCTGCGTAGGTATGGATGGTGTACCAGCGTGGTTCGCTGTTAGCGGCGTTTTCGTCAAACTGGGGAGCAGTGCGGCTATCCATATTAGTAGCTGTTAACGATAAGGGCGACGAGGCTCGTAAGCGCGTAGTCCATGAGACCGATAAAGACGGCGACAATAGCGGAAATGAGAATGATGATGCCCGTGTGCACAAGCGCGATACGCGGCTTAGGCCACACAATGTGAGCGAACTCGCCACGTACGTTTTTGAGGTAGCTGATGAAAGATTTCATGTCGGGTATTTTAAAACGCCCCTTCGGGCGCTCTTGCCGGTGAGTATACCAGAAAGAGCGGGAGCGTCAATAATAACGAAAAACGGCTCCGTAGAGCCGTTTTTCTCAAACTATCCTTTCGATACTAGCGAATCTCGTAGGTAATAGAGACCGTGATGCTCGTTTCGTTCTCACCCGTTGGAAGGGATGGGGCGCTCTGTACCGCCATGTCCATCGCCTTTGCCTCTCCCCCATAGCCGTAGTACGGCATGCCGCCAGCAGGAGTCTCATAGAAGGAGACGACCTTGCCGAGGGAGACCCCAAGTTCGTCAGCAAGCGCCTTGGCTTTTGCCTTCGCTTCTTTGATTGCCTCTTCACGTGCGACGTTCTTAATAGCGTCATCTTCGTCCACGGTGAAGTTTGGTCCGGAGATGTTCTGCACGTTCAACGTACCAAGTGCCTGAAGCACATCGCCCGCCTTTGCCGTATCGCGCACTTTAACTTCTACGGTCTGAGAAACCTCGTACCCGATGATCTTTGGGTTTGAGGTTGGGCAGTACCCGGAGTAGCAGGGTGCGGTGTTCTCGTAACGAGGATAGACGTTGTACGCAATGGTCTTCACGTCTTTTTCGTCGATAGCAAGTCCAGAAACGGCAGAAAGAGCAGCATCCGTCTTTTCGGTAGCCTTTCCCTGCGCTTCAGCAACAGTTGCTCCCTGTTCGCTTACGGAGAAAGAAATGACGGCAAGGTTCGGGATAGAGGTCCCCTTCCCCGTACCTTCAACCGTAATGGTGTTCATGTACGGATTGGTTGAGCGCCCAAGATTACCAAACGCGTTAATGGTGAGCGCGAGCAAGAAGAGCGCGAGGACGCCGAGTGCTGCTGCGGCAGCATAGCGGACCGGCTTCGTGGCCTTCAAAAACGTTTCTGCGAAGGATTCATTCATACGAATGTGATTATTTATTTGTGGGCGTACTATATCACGACGCATTTCCCCTCCGTTTGTGACAGTGTATGCTTTACGAATATGTTTGAAGACCCCGTCATTGGAAGCATTATTGCCGTGGGCGCCGTCAGTCTCGTGTCGCTTGCCGGCATCACCACCCTCTCGCTTCGCCAAGATTTTCTCCGAAAGATCCTCTTCCTCCTCATCTCACTTGCTGCAGGTGCCCTCTTGGGTGACGCCTTTATCCACCTTCTCCCCGAAGCATTTGAGGAAGCAGGTAACCCCCTCGTGGTGTCGCTCGTAACCCTTGCCGGCATCCTTTCCTTCTTCGTGCTTGAGAAGTTCCTTCACTGGCATCACAACCACGGGGACGAAGAGTACTCAGAAGATCACGCACGCATACACCCTGTCGGCCACCTCGTATTGGTATCTGACGGCGTCCACAACCTTATTGATGGACTTGCGATAGGGGCAGCGTTTCTCGTTTCTCCCGAGGTGGGTATTGCTACCGCTATCGCTATAGCGCTCCATGAGATTCCTCAAGAGATCGGCGACTTCGGTCTTCTCTTGCATGCTGGGTTCTCGCGCACGAAGGCGCTCATGTTGAACTTCCTTTCAGCACTCACGGCATTCCTTGGGCTTGGACTTGCGTTCTGGCTTTCCTCGCTTGGAGACTCCCTTGCTCCACTTATCGCTGCCTTTGCTGCCGGTAACTTTATCTACATCGCACTCGCCGACCTTGTGCCTGAGTTACAGAAAACCACCGGGGCGCGCCGTTCTACTCTTCAGTTCTTTGTCATTATCGCCGGCCTTGGGGCGATGGTGCTTCTTCTCGGGCTCGAGTAAAACAACTACTGCGTCTGTAACGTACCGAGCATCTTTAGGAGTGCTTTGTGCTCGGGAAGATTTTCAATAACGAGATCCGGGTTCGTCCAATCAACATCCTTCTCGATGATATCGAAGCGAAGCACGTCCGTTGCGCGCACGAGGAAATACGAACTCATCACCTGCCCTTCAAAGCGTTCAATAACTACTCCCTGGAACGTCTTACCGTTCACGAGTACTGGCTTGAACTTACTCATATCTGTCGCCGGTTCTCCTGAAGGAGAGAACATCGTGTTCGCGATAATGACGTCATTCCCCGTCTTCCCTGCTGGAATGGGGTACGCATACACGGTGAGGTAGTGGAAAGAAGTACCGAGTGCCTGCTTTTGATAGAAGTCGAGCATGCCAGGATTTTCCCCGTCAGCGCCTGGTTGCTGGACACCGTCCACATATCCGGCAGGAAGCGCGTAGGCAATCTTCGCGCTCGCAATCTCCACGTTCGGGAATGCGCAGGGAGTGAATTCACACGCAGGGCCGCTGCGGCCAACGGATGTCCCATCCGGACATACCTTTGCTTCCATGGTGC
>DAORIN010000083.1:0-2705 GCA_035438545.1 Minisyncoccota bacterium
AATCTCAAGACGGAAAACCGATAGAAAACTGTTGTGCCATTAATATAGCACCTCCAAGCATATGTGGCAAGTCTTCCTGGTAGGCTGGGAAGTGTCTGTTAGTGTAGTACTACACTGCTTACTGAAATCCCTTCGGTTTGCAGTGGTTCAGGAGAACGACGATGGCAAAGTTTAATGCCAATGCTCTTATAGTGGGCGAAAACCTGGACACACGTGTCGGCGAAGCACTCGCTGCCCTCGCCAAAGATGGTGGCAATGTTTCAAGCCCCGTACTGTTGGTGCAAGTGGTCTTAGACGATCAGATAGGTTCCGCCGTCATGCGGGATAAGAACGACCTCGAAGATGCGCTTGAAACCGCTCTTTACAAATGGGCTGCCGGGGGCCGTTCCGAACATGCAGGCCCGGCGATGATCATTGTCTCTGCGATCAAAGGGACGAGGTCAGGAGACGCCTATCATTATGTGCATCTCTCTGATTACTACATCTAGATCGTCAGATCTTTTTGTTCTTTCGCGCGCCTTATTTGAGAGGCGCGCACTTTTTAACCTCCTCCTGAAATAGGATTCTTTCCCTGAATAATACGAATGAGTACCATCACTATCGCTACTAAGAGGAGCAAGTGTATGAATCCACCGAGCGTGTAGCTCGTGACGAGGCCGAGACCCCAGAGGATAATAAGGAGGACAGCGATGGTAAGAAGCATAGGAAAGTAATTTGTTAATAACCTTGCTGTTATACCCTCCCTCGTATGAAGCAGGGGTGAATTAGAGAGACGATCCTGGTATCTGCTTTTTACCGTCAAACATACGCATTATGATAAGGATAGCGGCGGCGATAAGGAGGAGATGAATGAATCCACCGAGCACAAACGAGGTAGCGAATCCTATAGCCCAAAGAATGATAAGCAAGGCAGCGAGGATGAGCAGCATGGGTAGGATAAAAGAATTACTGTGGTAATACCCCTTTGTACACTTCTAGTGGTGAAAGCCGCATGAATGTGCGAAGACCGCCATGTGGGCGGTCTTGCTGTCGGTGATTACGTTTCGGCTCCCTTCAACGCCTGCTCCACCTGCTGATCGAGCCGCTGCTTGTATGACGGGCAGTTGCTACGTGCGAAGGCCAGCTCGATGCATCCTGTCGGATCCAGTTGCACGAGCACCACAGGAGGATTCGCCTCTTCGATACGTCTCTTGCTCTCAGGAGACACTAGCGTCCATTCGAATTTGGTAGTGATGTCCCTAAGGATATATAGTTCACCGTTACCTCGGATGTGGAAGGGACGCTGCGTATTGATACCGGCAATCACGAAGGTATCGTGTTCAGACAGATCACGGAAATGAACCATTTCATTTCTCCTTTCTCCGCGCTGAATCTTACGAGTTTCAGCCTCTCCTGACAATGGGGTCTATGCGCGGCGGTTTTTCGCTCGATCCTGTTCGGTCAAAAACTGCTTTCTTAGGCGTACTGATTCTGGAGTAATCTCAAGATACTCATCTTCGCTCATGAGCTCGAGACCGCGCTCAATAGTGAGGAGGATTGGGGGGAAGAGGTTAATCGCCTCATCCATACCGGACGAACGGACGTTCGACTGGTTCTTTGCTTTGGTTGGATTCACCATCATCTCTTCACCCTTAGACGTGTTACCCACCACCATACCTTCGTACACTTCCGTTGCAGGATTGATGTAGAGAACGCCGCGTTCCTGGAGGTACCAGAGGGCATAGCCAAGCGACTTACCAGCAGTCATTGAGATCATTGAACCTACCTGACGCTTCTTGATTTCACCGGCATATGGTTTGAAGCCGATAACGCGTGAGGAGAGAATACCTTCACCCTTCGTATCAACGACGAACACGTTCTTGTATCCGAGGAGACCACGCGTTGGTCCTTCAAGCGTGAGGCGCACGAGGTTGTCATGCTGCGTGAGATTCTGGAGCACGAATGCGCGCGTACCAAGCTTCTCGATGATAGCGCCCTGGAACTCGGAAGGAGCATCGATGATGACTTCTTCGAATGGCTCGAGCTTCTTGCCGTCCTCTTCACGGATGATGACCTGCGGCTGGGAGACCTGCATTTCGTATCCTGCGCGACGCATGTTCTCAAGCAAGATAGCGATGTGGAGCTCGCCACGACCCGCAACCTTGAATGATTCTGGGGACGTGAAGTCAACGCGAAGCCCGACGTTTACCTGGAGCTCGCGCTCGAGATAGTCACGGAGCTGACGGCTCGTCACATACTTCCCTTCCTTACCCGCAAACGGTGAGTTGTTCACGAGGAAGTTCACCGTGATGGTTGGCTCATCAATGGCGATAGCTGGGAGTGGCTCAGCATTTTCGTCCGTAGTGATGGTGTCGCCGATGTAGACGTCAGGAAGTCCTGCGATGAGAACGATGTCGCCTGCTTCAGCTACCGCAGCTTCAACGCGCTCAAGACCCTTGAAGGTAAAGATCTTGGTGAGCTTTCCAGAGCTCTTCGTGCCATCCGGTTTCTTTTCAAATACGTTTTCAGATGGGTGCACCGCGCCTTCGTATACGCGGCAGATAGCAAGGCGGCCAAGGAAGTTGTCATACGCGAGGTTGAATGCCTGGAGCTTCAATGGTTTAGCAACGAGTTCTGGAGAGGATGCGGGTGGGACGTGCTCGAGAATAACGTCGAGAAGCGGCGTGAGGTCACGGGACGCTCCGCCGTTGCTTGGCATATCGTTT
>DAORIN010000084.1:0-2622 GCA_035438545.1 Minisyncoccota bacterium
TACTAGTGCGTATGATTACCCGACATGAGCGCGAAGGCCTCACGTGGGTGGACCTCGAGTCCCCGACGCGCGACGAACTCCGTTCTGTCGTCGAAGAGTTCAGTATTGATGCGCAGGTAGAGGAAGAAATTATCTCGCCGACCCCGTACCCACTCTTCGTTGCCTCAAGTGAGTACGCCTATCTCATTCTTCACTTCCCTACCGCAGAGGTTTCAGGTGGCGCTAGGAACCAGGAAATAGACATTATCGTTGGAAAGAACTTCCTTATTACGGCCCGCTATGAGGTGGTGGGCTGCATCCTTACGCTCCACAAGGCGTTTGAGGCAGAGGAACTTCTTGGCCTCCCTACCGAAGGCGGATGCGCCGCTCTCGTTGAACGTCTATTACGCCGCCTCTATGGCGCGATGGGTGAAGAAGTTGAGCGCGTCGCACGTTCCCTTGATCGCATTGAGGCAGATATCTTTGCTGGCAAAGAACGCACCACCGTGCGTGCTATCTCGGAAGCAGGCCGCATCCTTCTTCGCTTTGACACTACCCTTACCCGTCACAGCGAACCGCTGACCGCGTTCCTTGAAGAACTCAAAGCTAACTTCTTTGGAAAAAAGTTCTTAAAGGAAGCCACTCGCATAGAAGCGGAGCGCGCTCATGCCGCTTCTCTTGTTGCGTCGTATCGTGCCGTAGCACGTGAGCTTCGCACCACCAACGACTCACTCCTTTCATCGAGTCAGAACGAAGTGATGAAGATCTTTACGATGATGACCGTTGCCTTCCTCCCGCTCACCTTCATTGCTGGCCTCTTTGGTATGCATGCTAAGTATCCCCCTATCCTCGGTCACCAGCATGACTTCGCTCTTATCGTCATATTCATGGTTATCGTAGAGCTGTTGCTCATCCTCTATCTACGCGTTAAAAAGTGGATATAACTCATGTGGCCTTTCGGTAGCAACAAACGCGCGCAGGTCTTCTTTACGGACACGCTTTCAGGTGAAAAGAAGGAGTTCGTTCCTATTACTAAAGGAAAGGTGCGTTTGTATTCCTGCGGTCCCACCGTCTATGGCGCTATCCATATCGGTAACCTCCGTTCCTTTGTATTAGCGGATCTTGTTGCCCGCACCCTCAAGGCAAGCGGATACAAGGTAGAGCGAGTGATGAACATCACCGACGTCGGGCATATGGTCGGCGACGGCGACGCAGGAGACGACAAGCTTGCCGTGGGTGCTGCGCGTGAGAAGACGACGCCTAAGGCGGTAGCGGATAAGTACACGAAGCTTTTTATGGAGGACATCAAGGCGCTCGGTATTGATACAAGTGACTTCAAGAAGTTCCCCCGCGCAACGAGCTATATACAGGAAGACATCGAGATGATCAAAGCGCTCGAGAAGAAAGGTTATACCTATCTCACTTCCGAAGGTCTCTACTTTGATACCACTAAGTTCCCGAACTACGGTTCTCTGCTTGGCATGAAAGATGCGCAACTGCGCGCAGGCGTACGCGTTGATATGGGTGAAAAGAAATCTCCCCATGACTTTGTGCTCTGGAGGACAGCAAAATCGAATGATCTTCAGAAATGGAATTCACCGTGGGGCGAGGGTAACCCCGGTTGGAGCATTGAGTGCTCGGCAATGGCGACGGCGCTTCTCGGTACGCAAATTGATATTCATACCGGAGGCGAAGACCTTGCAAGCGTGCATCACAACAACGAGATAGCGCAGTCAGAAGCAGCGTCAGGGAAACATCCGTTTTCTCGCTACTGGATACACGGCGCGTTCCTCACTATGAACGGTGAGAAGCTCGCAAAGTCTGCCGGTAATTCGTTTACGCTTGCTGATGTAGTGGCACGAGGGATACATCCACTCGCATTGCGCTACCTGTTCCTTCAAGCGCATTACCGCTCTCCCCTTTCATTCTCCTGGGACGCGCTTGCTGCAGCCGACACCACGTTACAGCGTCTTTGGAAGGAAACGAGTGCGATAAAAGCAAAAGTACGTGGCGCAAGTAAGAAAACGAAAGCTATCGAATTAATCAATGAAGCTGCATATGACGATTTGGCTACGCCGCAAGTAATCGCTCAGCTCTGGATGGTTATCAATGACACAGACCTCTCAAGCGAAGAAAAGTGGGCGGTCATAGAGGCTGTCGAAAAACTACTCGGTCTCTCCCTCACTATTCCTCCCCGTACCACCCTTAGTGACGCAGTAGCGCTCAGCGACCTCCCTGAAGAAATTCGTGCCTTAGCCACAGGGCGCGAAGAAGCTCGTAAAAACAAGGATTTTGCCAAATCTGACGAGCTACGTATCCACCTTTCGGAACGGGGATATGCTGTGGAAGACACCCCTTCTGGGACTACATACACGAAAATAGGAGGGTGATAAACTGAGGGTCCATGGCCGACCCAACGCTCCGCGTCCCCCCACAAAGTCTCGAAAGCGAGCGCGGACTTCTTGGTGCCCTCCTCCTAAAACCTGACGTCATTCATGACGTCGGAGACACTGTACGCGGCGAGTCCTTCTATGCGGAGAAGCATAAGATCATTTTCGAAGCGATGCATGAGCTCTCCGGTAAGGGTGAGCCTATCGATCTCCTCTCCCTCTCCGAGCGCCTTCAGGCACTTGGGCATTTGGA
>DAORIN010000085.1:0-2463 GCA_035438545.1 Minisyncoccota bacterium
CTCTGCATACGCAGGAAGCTCCTCTGCCTTCTCCACGCCAAGATGCGCGAGCGCATCTACCGTCGGCTTATAGCGGGGACGCCGTTTATCCTCAGAGTCTTCCGTCTTCTCGATAAGACCACGCAGAAGGAGTGAACGCACGGTAGCGGACGAGTTCACGCCGCGTACCCAATCGATTTCGCCGCGCGTTGCACTTCCGCGATAAAGAATAAGAGCAAGGGTCTCAAGCCCTGCTTTCCCGAGGTCTCTCGATAACTCTGCTTCACGAAGCTTTTTTACAAAGTCAGCAGCGTCCGCTGCAGTGCGTAGTTCAATATGGTTCTCTGTTTCAATAAGTGCGAGACCCCGACCTGCAAGCTGACCGCGTAGAACGTCAGCTGCCTGATCGAGAAGTGCAGGGGTAACTTCAAGTAGTGTGGCAAGTCGTTTCTTAGACACCGCTTCGCCGGACGCGAAGAGCAGTGCCTCAAGGAGTGCTGGAGGAGTAAGAGCCATACCTATTCATACAGAATAACGCTTATATACGGCAGGGCCAACCTTGACGGGTGGGGAGAAATACCGTGGAAGAAATAAAACCGATCTCTACCCGTACTTTGGCGTAGCGGTGGAAGTATTGGTGATGCGAATGTCAGAAAAGGTTTCGTGCTGCGCCACGTCCACTGCTCCCTGCTTCACGAGTTCAAGGAGCGCGAGGAACGAAACGATAACCTCCACTTTCTCTTTGGCATCTCCTGAGAAGTCTTTAAATGACATCGTGATCGCACTCTGTACACGTTCAAGGAGTCTATCCATCATTTCTTCGATGGTGACCATTGGTTTTACGCGTACTGCGGGAAGCTGTTCTTCCTTTTCAAGCTCAGCCAAGGCACTGCGGAGCGCCGCTTCTAGTCCTTGAAGCGTGAGGTCTTTGGAGGGTGCGAATACTACGTCAGGCGTGCGCTCCCCTGCTGACACCATGACTGAACGCCCGAAAAGACGTCCAAGCTGCTTGGCTGCTTCGCGAGCGCGCTCGTACGCGACGAGGCGACGCTTTAAATCATCAACATCCTGTTCCTCTTCTCCTGAGAGCTCTAGATCAGGAATGAGAGAACGTGACTTAATAAGCAACAAGGTTGCCGCTACCTGAATAAACTCTGCGGCGTCTTCCATTGGAAACGCCGCCTGGCTTCGTACATGCTGGATGAAGTCGTCGGTGACCTGCGAAAGAGAAAGATCGGAAACCGAAAGCTTTCGCTTCTCGATAAGTTCCAAGAGTAGCGCAAAGGGTCCTTCAAAGGCTGGAGTGCGGACCGTGTAGTTATTGTTGTGGACGGTCAGGACTTCCATAGATTACTTGTTCCGACTTACGCGGATAAAACCGGAAACCGGAACGATTTCAACACCCTTGGCTTCGAACTTATCGAGGATGAGGTTCATACCGATGGAGTCGGAACTCATGTGACCTGCGATAACGAGATTTAAATGATACTTCTGTGCCTCCTTGCGATGTTCTTCTGAGGCATGCATGCCAATGATAGTGCCGACCCCTGCGTGCGCGAGCTTCTCATAGATAAGATGCGAGCCCTCGGTGCCGCCCGTGATTTCCAATGGTGCGATCTTGCCAGTTTTATTGCTCTCGCTTCCGGAGAAAATCATTGGACCCGCCTTTACTTTCATTGCTTGCTGGTATTCAGGAATTTCCTTAAGAATACTCATGACATCTCCTACGGTTTCTGCTGAACGCTCGATGAAAAGCTTCTCAAGAAAATCAAAGACCATGTTATCAGCCATGGTGTGCGTCGCCATGAAGGAAAGGCCAAGGAGCTTTGCAGCGTCTACTGCCTGCGTATGGTTTCGCGGACTGATTTTTCGCGCGACTTCTCCAATGCGGTCGCGCATCACGCCTTCGCCGATATTTATTGGCACTCCGTAGCGAGCAAGGTTTTCCGATTGCATCTCCATAACCTCATGGAGTGCTGCATACCCGGTTGCCTGAGGGTGATGAGCAACGAGCGCATCGATTGAAGCACCACGGTCGTTTAAGATACCGGCAATGGCAACTTCTCCGACATCGATATCAATACCGGCCATGACCTTCTTCACCTCTCCGTCTGGATTCCCTGCAAGAATTCCTGAGTCTATATAGGGATCCCAAAGGTCCTCTTGGTCGTATTCTTTTTTCTTCGTCTCCGAAAGCGCCTCATATTCCTTCTTACGGCGCGCAAGCATCTTCTCGACGCCGTCGCGTCCGCGCGGGTCTGCGTCTATGCCGGCTTCAACGGCGATGGTGTAAAGCTCCTTGAGTGTAGGCATACGCTAATTTTTTTTCTGCTCCTTTACCGCAATTCCAAGCTCATCGAGCTGCTTCTTCTCAAGCGGCTTCGGTGCCTTCATCACTGAGGTTTGTCCGCCACGCGTCATCGGGAAGGCTTGTACCTCGCGTAGGTAGGTCTCACCAGTGAGGTTCATGATGTTGCGTTCAAC
>DAORIN010000086.1:0-2454 GCA_035438545.1 Minisyncoccota bacterium
CCATAACCGCTGCGCGTACCCCAAGAAGCGCGGTTCCCTTGGTGGCCCCGGTGGTGCGTACCGTGAGGTCGGCATCGCTCCCACTGTCACTTCCGTTTAAGGTCCACGCCAAGGTCGGGGTCGATGCGTAATAGTACGGAACCGCACGGAAGGTTTCTTCATCGCTCGGAAGCACAAATGAGCCAGAAAGGGCTGAGGAGAAATCGACTCCCGCAAGCGGATCGTTCTTATATATACGGATAACGGGGTCCACAGGACTTATGAGTGTCGTTGCCTGCGCGACGAGCGACTTGTCGGCGTTGGTGACGGTGACCGTGATGCGAGCGTCACGGTAGCGTACAGGGGCCGTGGCAACAAGGACGTTCTTCCCTACCCCTGACTGTGCTTCAAGTATCTTGTCACCGAACTTCCAGGTATAGGAAAGGCTTTGGGGCGATATGGCAGTGCCGCTTGCAGTTTGGAAGTTTGGAAGCGCGATGAGACGGAGACTTCCTTCAGACGCTACCAACTTTGCTCCCTTATAAAACGGAGGGACCGTTGAGGTGGGCTCTAGTACCAGTGCCACATCAGCGGGGGTAATAGTTCTCGACACGCTATGGGTTCCAAGAGCATCTTTAACGGTGGCCTGTATGGTGGTTTTGACCCCCGGGCCTCCAAGGGTAAAGGTAGCGCTTCGTTCTCCTTCAGACACCACCTTTCCATTTACCGTGATGCTTATGATGCCCGACGCTAAATCAAGCTGAGTGCTCCCTACCGTCACGGTGACCGTATCGTATGGGCGCGGGTACTGCGGGCTTATGGAAAGCGAAAGCTCATTTACTGTGGTAGGAATTCCCTGCGCGTGGGTGCTTGCCGCAAAAAACGGAGTGAGCAACAAAAAAGAACCAAGGAGAATAAGCGCTACGGTACGCATAGGCACAGTATAGCGTGTCCCTAGACGCTCGACGGATGCACGTGGGTATTCTTATGCCGCTTCTTTTACTTCTTCAGGACTTGGATTGTCTTGCACGTCACGCTCATAATCTCTCAACGTAGGCGCCTGGTAGTTACCAGCACGCTGTCGAGGTAGTGGTTGTGACCCTCCCACCATGCGAGACGCATTACTTTTCGCATCACGCTCCAGGGTTGCATCTGCGCGCTGGCGCGCCCCCGCAAGCTCTTCCGGCTTCATAGCGGCCTGACGTCGTGCGGCGAGGCCAAACAGCATTGACGGCTTCCCGTCCTCAGCGCGCGTAATAAGAATGAGGGAGAGCACTCCAAGCGTAAGAGCGGGAATCATGTCTACGAACGGGATAAGCTCCACGACACATGAGGCAAGACTCACCATTACTTTCACTGCCCCGTTCCGATCAAGATAGTTAACGCCCACCAACATAAACCAAATACCGAACACGATGAACCCGAACGCTGCGAAAAACCACCCAATGATTGGCCCCACAGCGGGCAGCCACTCAAAAAGTATCTGGACGATATCAATGAGAAGAGCGGTAGCCACCATCGCAAACGCGATGACCACATGTATCCGCTGCTTTCCGCCTCCGTCACCGTAGGCTGGATCGTTCTGAAGTGTTTTTAATGCGGCAAGCTCTTTAGAAAAAGGCATGGATTACTGTCCGCCCGTCTCAAGTCGATCCTTTTCGCGCTTAATCGCAAGGAGCTGAGACGGATCTGAGGTGATGATTTGATCTTCGGTGTAGGACGCCACGATCTTGATAGCGACGTGCTTTAGGCCCGCGAAGAAGAGCCCCTCCCCCACTCCTGACTCGAGGAGTAAAAACTTCTCTTCGTCCGTGAGATTGAAGATATCTTTTAGAAGATCGATAGTCGTCGGCGATTGTTTCAGGAGCAACTGAATAGACGAGTTCGTGAGGATAGGTTTTCCGTACGGACTTCGCAAGAAGTCTTCCACGTCCTGGGTAATGGTGGAAACCCCGAGATAGTATTTGCGGCCACGCTTTGCGAGTGAGTAGAGGAAGGATGCGGTGTCTTCCGACTTCATCATCCACCATGCCTCATCGATGATAAGGAGACGCTTCTTGAGTTCGTGGCGTACCGCGTTCCATATGAAGTGCGTCACGATGTACATCGCTACCGGCTTCAACTCGTCCTCCATATCGCGTACGGAGAACACCACAAACTGCTTATTAATATCAACGTTCGTTGGCTGATTGAGGAATCCACTCCACGTACCTTTGGTGTACTTCGAAAGGCGCTGTACCAAGGACTCCGAGCCCTGCATGCCCGAGAGTACGTTTTCAAAGTCAGAGAGAAGTGGTGCCTCTACCCCCGTGAAGTCAGCGTCGCCGGTGATGTCTTTCAAGGCATAGGTTTCAGTAATGGCGCGATCAACGATAGCGTCCTCTTCAGGCGTGAGGCCGCCAAGCATGATGCGGAAGAGTCCCACCAGGTTAATGATGTTTGAACGGAGGATGTCTGAAGGGTTCTCATCTTCTT
>DAORIN010000087.1:0-2438 GCA_035438545.1 Minisyncoccota bacterium
CTGCTTCGATAGCGGCAGCGTAGCTTGAGACGGAAGTGCCGGGAACTGAATGGACGGAGGCGATTTGGTAGGACGTAGATACCTGTGCCGCTACCCGGGTCTTTGCTTCGCTCACGAGGCTTGCAACAAGCGCGCTGTTGTCGCCCGTACCGCCCTTCCCCGTTGTTACATAGGTCTCAAAGAAGGATTTTGCGAACTCGTCTGTTGCCGAGCCTGGGGTAGGTGCGGGCACTTCAAAGTCGTCATCAGTAAGGGGTTCAGGAGCCGTCGGGGTCTCTGATTTAAAGCGGAGCGCTACTTTACCAGCTGCAACCGCCTCGCTATCGGTAAGGCCTGCTTCTACCGAGTGCGGGTTTGAAGGATCGGTTCCATACAGGGACTCCTGCCAGTCTGGGAGGTTATCACCATCGGTATCCTTTTTTGCGTACTCCTTTAATAGCTCATCGGTGGAGGTAGCACCTGCGATGGTGAGCTGGAAGGGAGAGGAAAAATAGAAGCCGGCGAACACAAAGAGCGCCGAAACTAGGAGTGCGGCACCAATGCGAACGGTTTTTGAAGAAAGGGCCATAGAAGTCAAGGAAATAGTACCACGCGTATTCAGCATTCCTTCACTCTGTGTGCATTATCCACCCAATAATTGTGCGAGTTTTTTCCACGTCGCGAGCGACAAGTCTTCAGCGCGTGCTTTTTCTGAAATAGACGCTTCGGCAAACGCCGTAGTGAGGAGAGATGCGTCGGCAACGGCCTCCAAGTTACGAATCAGGAGCTTACGTTTGTGTGCAAACCCGGCATGCAGGAGGTCAAAGAAGAACGTTTCGGTGTTCTTTGAAGAAAACGGGTTCTTAATATTCGTTATGGTGAGTACCGCTGAGTCTACGTTCGGTGCTGGAAGAAACGCACCACGGGGGACGGTGAAAGAATACTTCGGGTCTCCGTATACCTTTACGGCAAGCGAGAGGATGCTTTCCTTTTTGCTGCGCGCTATGCGTTCAGCTACTTCCTTCTGGACCAAGAGTGTCATCGTGAACGGTGCGTGAGTAGCACCAAGGAATGAGCGAATGATTTCTCCCGTGATGTAGTACGGAATGTTGGCGACTAACGCATAGGGTTCTCCTATAGAAGCGGGATCAAATGCGCGGATATCGCCGTACACGAGCGTGAGTTTCTTTTCTTTTATTTCAGTCGCGAACGTTTCTTCAAGCGTAGCGATAAGGGTGTGATCTGCTTCTACGGCAACGACTCTACGTGCGCGAGCAAGTAACGGACGGGTGAGCATGCCCGTGCCTGGCCCTATCTCAAGCACGGTATCGTTTGCTGTGAGGAGTGCCGCGTCAGCAATACGCTCTGCGATACGCGCATGCATGAGAAAGTTTTGGCCGAGTGATTTTTTTGCGCGCATACTAGGCTTCTATTATGTCCTCATCTTCCCCATCGTGTGCGTACTCCACAAGCCCTGCAGGAATATCAGAGAGGAACGATGACGCGGTCTGTAAATAATCGGTACCGTAAATACGACGGACACGAGCGAGCGTGAGATAGAGACGATTCTTAGCACGCGTCACGGCTACATAGAAAAGACGGCGTTCTTCCTCTTCATCGCGTTCCTCTTCCCCACCCATACCCTCGTGCGGGAATAATCCTTCTTCAAGTCCCGAGACAAATACGGTATCGAACTCAAGTCCTTTTGCTGCGTGTACGGTCATAAGAGTGATACCCGGCTTCTCTTTCTTCCGGTCCATCTCATCCTGGTCTCCCACGAGTGCAATGTCTGCGAGGAATGCCGACAACCCTTCAAGCCCCGGTGTGTCATCGTGGCGCGACGCTATCGTAGCAACTTCCTCAGCGTTTAAGAGGCGTTCTGCATCATCTTCCCCGCCCTTCTGAAGGGCGGTCTTCATACCACTCGATTCAATGATGAGGCGTATGAGCGCTGAGGGAGGCGATATTTTCGCGGCTTCGTGAAGCGCGGCAAGCGTTTTCTCAAACGCTTCTACCTTTGAACGCTCTGCTGGTTTTAAGGTATCGCGCGCTCCTGCGGCAAGTTTTGCAAGTGTTACTTTCCCAATACCGCGGGCTGGCGCTTGCACGGCGCGCATACGATCTGCTTCGCGTTCAGGATCAAGCGCAAGGCGTGCCCAGGCAATGACGTCTTTCACTTCTTTGCGGTCATAGAATTGCGTACCAAGGAGACGATACGGCAGTCGTTCATGGAGAAACGCTTCTTCTATAGCGCGGCTTTGGAAGTTCGTGCGATACAACACCGCAATGTCTTCCGCCGGCACGCCGGCACGAATACGTTTTCCTGCTTCGCTTGCTATGAAGCGTGCTTCTTCTTCAGCAGTGCCGGCAAAGTGTACGCGGATACGTTCGCCCGGGCCGTTATCGGTCTTTGAATATTTCTCTTTACGATTCTTGTTCTTCTCAATGATCTGGTTTGC
>DAORIN010000088.1:0-2399 GCA_035438545.1 Minisyncoccota bacterium
ACATCCGGAGACGGGGTCTACTGGGGACGGGTTCGGATGGCTCAAAGCACTCGGGCACACGGTGAGTGATCCCACCCCGACCATTGTCCCGTTAAAGACGAAAGAGAAATGGGTACGAGACTTTCTCGGCACCACGCTGCCTTCAGTAAAGATTACCTTTTACCTAAACGGCACCAAACGCTTTCACAAAACCGGGAACATACTTTTGGCGCACTTTGGTCTCACCGGCCCCACTATCCTTAACGCTGCAGGTGAAGTGGCCGATCTTCTCCATGAGGGAACGGTAACAGCCACCATCGATCTCTTCCCAAAGCAAGACATCGGGAGTCTGGATCGCACGCTGATTGCGCTGTTTGATGCGAATAAGAATAAGGCGCTCCGCAATGCGCTTCGGGAACTTCTGCCGCCGGGGTCCGCTGACATCGTGCTCACCCTTACACCCTCCCTTTCAGGAGAAAAGAAAGTGCATAGCATCACTAAGGAAGAACGCCGAGCACTTATCGATGCGATGAAAGGACTTCCGATAACTATTGCGGGACTCATGGGACTTGATAGGGCAGTGGTGGCCGATGGTGGCGTTCCGCTTTCAGAAGTAGACATGCGCACGATGCGTTCCCTTAAGTGTTCAAATCTTTTCATCACCGGTGACCTTCTTAACATCACACGCCCTTCGGGCGGCTACTCATTACAGCTCTGCTGGACCACCGGGTACATTGCCGGACGTTCTGCATAACACTTTCGCAACGTATCCTAATGCGGTAAGGTGGGAATAATGGCTAAGAGTTCGGAAAAGGGCGGAGGCGGAGGACCGCAAGAAGCGGTCCTCCGCTTTGAGGACGTATCCTTTGGATACGGCCATAATCATCCCATCATTGATGAGGCTAACTTCTCGCTGCGACGTGGAATGAAAGTGACCGTCATGGGTCAGAATGGTGCCGGTAAGTCCACCATCTTTTCGCTCATCACGGAAGAGCGTCATCCAGATTCAGGAAAGATACAGAAGACCCGAGGCCTCACTATCGCGCTCTCGCGTCAGGTAATTGCGCCTGCGGAGCGTGAGCTCACCGTCACTGAGTTCTTCCAAAAGCAATTTGCCGAAAAGGTGTATGACATCGCTCCACGCATTGATGAGGTACTTGAAGTAGTGAATCTCCACGCTCCTCACGACCGTATAGTGAAAACATTCTCTGGCGGTCAGCAGGCACGTCTTCTTCTTGCTTCCGCCCTCATTCAGGACCCGGATCTCCTTCTCCTTGATGAGCCGACGAATAACCTTGATACCGCAGGCATTGAGCACCTCACGACCTTCCTCAAAAACTACCAGAAGACTTGCATGGTTATTTCCCACGATGCTGACTTCTTGAACTCCTTCTCTGACGGCGTCTTGTACCTTGATGTGCATACTCAGAAAGTAGAGCAGTACTTCGGTAACTACTTCGATCTCTTGAAAGAAATCACGGCCCGCATCGAGCGTGAGAACCGTAAGAATGCTCAGCTTGCGAAGAAGATTCAGGACAATAAGGACAAGGCGAACTTCTTCGCGCAGAAGGGAGGTAAGATGCGTCTCGTTGCTAAGAAGATGCGCACAGAGATTGAAGAGATGGAAGAGGAGAAGGTGGATGTGCGCCGGGAGGATAAGACCATACGTCCGTTTACTATTCCCGTTCCCGCTGACATTAATGGAGAGATACTGCGGATCGAGTCTCTCACCATCATTGATCCGAAGACGCATAAGCCGAAGAAGCAAAGCGCGTCTATCGTGCTTAAGAAAAAGCAGCACCTGCTCTTGAAGGGTCCGAACGGTATCGGTAAGTCGACCCTGCTTGAGTCTCTTGCCAACGGCAGTGCAGAAGGCGCGAAGATATCTGCCGGCATCAAAGTCGGTTACTACCGTCAGGACTTCTCCACGCTTAACTTTGAGGATACGGTCTTTGATTCGTTGCTGAACGTTATGAAAAAGCAGGAAGAGGAACGCATGCGCGCCGTTGCTGCAGGATTCCTCATCACTGGGAACCTCATGGGAAAGAAAATCGGTATGCTCTCAGAAGGGCAGAAGGGGTTGGTAGCGTTTGCGCGCCTCGTGCTTGAAGCGCCGGGACTCCTTATTCTTGATGAGCCGACCAATCACATAAACTTTCGCCACCTTCCGGTCATCGCAAAAGCGCTCGATAGCTATGAAGGAGCGATGGTGCTGGTGTCCCACGTCCCTGAGTTCGTTGCACAAATTCGCATCGACGAAACGTTGGAGCTCGGTAAGTAAAACAAAAAGGCCCGCGTGTGCGGCGGGCCTTTCGGAGCTGTGCGCAGTACTTACTGCTCCGGGCGATGGTTGGCGAACCAATCTTCGAGCGCTTTGCGTCGTTCACGCTTGAAAGGAATCTGTTGACCCTCATGGCGAA
>DAORIN010000089.1:0-2367 GCA_035438545.1 Minisyncoccota bacterium
CGCTCGACGAACAACCGTTTCCGCGATTTCTGTTCACGGCGATGCGCGCCAACGCTTGCTTCAGCCTTCCAATGTTTGAAGTTGATGCGTCGGTAATGGTGTCAGAGATGCAACACTGGCAACACCTCAACGACAGGCTCACGTTGGTGCGGTTCACCCGCATAAACGACAAGGGTCAGCTCGTCATGTTCTACGGCTATATTCTTGAGAAGGCCTGGGACGTGTAACGAATTCGGGCGGAAGCAATGACGCTTCCGCCCGAATCTCTTATATATCTACGAACTTACGGCTTTGGGTACCCTGTCGGCATTCCCGCCCCACCTGAGAACTCCATAAACGTTACCGTCGACGGTACCTCAAACTTACTTGCGTCAGGAATCCATGGACTGCACGAATACTGCACTTGAGAGTTTGCATCATATCCGGCCTGAGCACCCGCGCTTTCTGCTGCAGTTATTTTCACCTTCACTCCCTGGGGAATCATGTCGCTCCATGAGTACATGTAGTCTCCTGACTTGATCATGTGCGCTGAAATGGTGGCACCATTCATCGCTGCTGGCTTCGTGACGATGTCGGAGCGTACGTCAGTACCAGAAACATAGACGGTACCCGTAGCTGGGGCCTCAGCGGTGGTCACCGTCACTTCGCACTTACGTGAGCCGCCCATCATCATGAGTTCCTTTAACGAAAGCGTTCCCGATTCTCCTACGGTGTTTTCAGTAGTACCGGTGCCTGAAAGGTCCGTCCCGGCCTTATGCTGCGAGAAGAACCACGCACCACCGCCTACAACGACGATAGCGACAATGAGTCCGATAATGGCATTAGTGTTCATATACGTTTGTTACTTGTAAATCTGAGCGGATTATACACCCCACCGTTTCTTGAGAAGAGCGATGTCGTAGCGGTCCGCAAACATATCACCACGTGCTATGCCAAGCTCTGCAAGAAACGCGAGCATCTCATCGATAACGCGCTGCGTCTCCTTCCCATCGGTAAGCTCTTCAAGTTCTATAAAAGAACCAAGTCCCTCGACATCATCGACGCATACTTCCCACTTTCCTATTCGTCCCTTCTGGCGCACCTTATCGGTGCGTACTACTTCCTGATATCCCATCAACAAGAGCGCTTGCTCCATCTCTTCTTTGGACCCAATGGTCGTCTCATGCTCAAGCGGCATGGAGTCAGGACGTCCTTCATGACGGTCTGGGTGATGCTTTAAGGTAAACACAATGTCACCATTGCTGCGCTCACGTATGCGAAGGAAGTTCGCATTTCGGTTATATGACTCCATATCCCCGACTTGAAGCGCATAGAGCGTGTCGTTCTCTGTAAGGGGTGCTGAAAAGATACAGCCCCGCTCTTCAAGCGCACGCATCACCCCTTCTTTATCGCTAAGCGCCGCCTTTACTTCAACTTCGTGCATACCTAGCGAGTGCGCTGATACTCCGTCACGATTGAATTCAAATACGTTTCAAAGCCATCAAATCCTGGAACCACTCCGAGGAGCGTAAGCACCCAGCCGAGAAGCGCAAGCGCAATAATACTGCCGATGATGACGCCCGCACCTTGAAAGAGCCCCATGTACATTGCCCGCTTCCAGTCAGTACCTTGTGCGCGTATTGCGGTAAGCGTTGCGGCGATTTCTTCGAGTTTCGTATCCATATCGCTAGTATAAAGAGGCAGTCTGTTCCTGCAATACAGAAATGCTGTCATAGAAGTGCGCATCGATACCCAGTTCACGCGCTCTATCGACATTCACCTGCTTGTCATCAAAGAACAGAATCTCTTCTGGTTGCAATCCGAGTGCGGCAATAACTCGGTCCCAATAGTCAGATGCGCTTTTGTCGTACCCAATGTCTGAGGTGCAGAACGTACCATCAAAATGTAATGCCAACCCCACTTCCTCAAGTAAATAGCGCATGCGATACTTTTCCTGACGCGATGCGATGTAGCACTTCACACCAGCAGCGCGAAGGCGATCAATAATGGCAATGACGTTTTCGTCTCTCGTGCGCTCGCTCGAAAACCAGTTCTCGAGAAACTCCTCCACGGTTCCGCGCCATCCCCATTCGGGCAGGTACGGGGAAATTCCCTCCTTAAGATCACAGGTTCCCATGACGCAGCTTTTAAAGTCGTTTAAGAAGAACGCATCTACTTTTTCCAAGGGAATACCTTTTTCTTCAGCAAGCTTATGGCTGAAGTATTTCTCTCTTCCAACGATGACGATGCCATCAAGATCAAACAAGACTGCTTTAATCATAAGAACCAGTAGTTAATGACCCCAACAATCACAATAACGGTGTATACGAGTGTCGTGAGAAATATGCCTATCTGCCGCGCTTCTTTCCATGCCTTGTATGAGCTATA
>DAORIN010000090.1:0-2343 GCA_035438545.1 Minisyncoccota bacterium
AGTTCTCCAACGAAGCGGACGCGGCGGAAGCCGAGGTGATCGATATCGTCTGGAACCGCGTTTGGGTCTTCGTTCAAGCGAGCGATTTCACCAACGATGCGAACAAGGTCATCAAGCGTGAGTGCGCGCTGGTTAAGCGCCTTAGCATCCGTTGGAAGACCGAAGCGAGCGTTCAAGCGGTTGCGTCCTACCTTAGAAAGGTCGTAGCGCTCTGGAGTGAAGATGAGGTTCACGTAGGACTTTGCGTTTTCCGCAGTCGCAAGGTCACCATCGCGCATGCGGCGATGGATTTCTACGTATGCCTCTTCTGGGGTCTTCGTGGTGTCGTGCGCGAGTGTCGCTTTAAGGGCAGCCAAAGCAACGGCATTACCCTTGAAATGCTTAGCAATCTCTTCGCCTGAACCGGCACCGAAGATGGTGAGGAGGTTCGTGATTGGAAACTTACGCTTGCGGTCAATCTTTACGAAGACGGCGCCGTCAGCTTCCGAATCAATCTCAATCCATACACCGCGAGAAGGAATGATCTTCGCACCGAAGAAGCGCTTTCCTTTTATATCTTCTGCGATGAAGAACGCACCGAAGGAACGAGCGAGCTGGGGGACGATAGCGCGCTCGACGCCGGATACGACGAAGGACCCGTGCGGGGTCATCATTGGGAGGTCAGCAAGGAAGATGTCCTGGCTCTTCTCCGTTCCCATCGTCTTGTTGAGGAGGGTGACGGATGCCTTCAACGGCACTTCGTAGGTACGCATGTTTTCGCGTGCCATCTCTTCGTCGCCTTTGGGCTCACCGAGCTCAAAGCCGTCGAAGCGAAGTTCGAACTTCTTTCCTGAGTAGTCAGGAATTGGGGAGAATTCTTTAAAGAGTTCGTTCAACCCTTCCTTAACGAGCCAGGTGTAGGAATCGCGCTGGTGCGCAACGAGGTCAGGGAACGGAACGCGAGGGGCACGGAATGCGGCGAACGTCTTCTGCGGAAGTGCTTTGTCAGTGCGCATGTTCGTCTAATAGTTAAATAATAGTGAAGTTCTGAAATGCAGAAATACTCGTACACGACGAGCCGCGTCTCCGGATGCTCTCCGAGACGCTTTCCTTATAAATCTTCTATTGTCGCCCCCAGAGTGCCCCCGTCACTCACTCAGTTCTGGTTAGCCACAGAATACTCCCCTTCATGAAGCGGGTCAAGGGGGTGTGGGGATAGGAAGTTGCCGTAAATATTGACAATATAGATAGTTACTTTATAAGTATCTATAAGGACCTACAGGACTATCGACGAGGATGTCCTCGCGCCTTGTGGGCATAGTTGAGATGAAAGATCTTGGATCACAAATGGCAGACGCTGCCATATACCAAATGGATCGCGAAGCCGAGCGTCTTCAAAAAGCACGCGAGGAAGGCGACAGAAAATGGTGGATCGGCTTAGCCACTGGAATCATCGTCGGAGTCTTGGGCACACTTTTAGTGCTCAGGCTGACGGGAATGATCTAGTTAGGCTGAGACCAGGGCTGGCGTGTCGTATGACCGCCAGCCCTTGTTCTATTCTCCCTTCTTCCAGTCTTCAATCTTTGCGTGATTCCCTGTTTTCAGAACTTTTGGTACTGCGTACTTCTTTCCTCCAAATTCAACAGTGTCAGGACGCGTGTAGACCTCTCTCGACGCGACACGTCGCTCTTCTACCGACTCATCCTTACCAAGCACTCCCGGAAGGCGCCGCGTGACGGCATCAACTATGGCGAGCGACGGGACTTCCCCGCCCGTGTATATTGCTTCACCTACGGAATAGGTTTTAAGCGTACCCATGGTCTTGAGCATCTTTTTCGCGCGCTCATCTATTCCTTCATAGCGGCCACAGACTAAGACAACATCATTGAACTTCGTGAGCTTATCCGCCTCCGCGTTATCAAACGCCTTTGCTCCCGGCTGGAACCATATGATGGCGGTCTTTCCTTTTGCTCGTGCGAGCGACTTTTTCGCTGCCTTCACCACGGGAAGCGCGGTCATGACCATGCCGGGTCCACCTCCATACGGACGCTCATCTACTTTTCCCCATTTGTTCGTTACAAAGTCCCGCGGACTTTGGTACTTCACGTCGATCTTCTTATTCTTTCGGGCGCGCCCGAGTATGGACGCCGAAAGATACGCGTCGCACGCCTCTGGGAAGAGCGTAATGAGATGGAAGCGCACCATACCCATTATGGGAGGATATCCGTCTTGATTTTGAAGTCGCCGCGGAATCCGGCAGATCCTTCAATAGACTCTTCGAGCGTTCCTACCATTATCTGGTAGCCACCGTCTTCGTGTGCGAAGACGCCGATCTCGTCACCACCTCCCGCGTACCAGCATTGT
>DAORIN010000091.1:0-2278 GCA_035438545.1 Minisyncoccota bacterium
CGTTAGCCGGCCAAGACGGTGAGACCCGTGTCTTCCGCTTTACTGCAGGCGCTCTGAAAGACGCTGACTCCCGTGAGTTTGGGGTGTCGTACACAGAAAACGATGCGAGCGTTACCATCGCTAAACCATTCTTTGCCGTTGGGCTTGAAGTGAATCGCGAGTCGGCGCCGACCATTGTTGCAAAAGCAGGGGAGTCGATAAGCGGGCTTCTCTCGTGGACCAACGCACTGCCTACCCCGATCCAGGATGGCGCGATTACGGTGCAGCTCTCAGGGGATGCGTTGAACGCTTCTCAAGTGAATGCGACCAACGGTTTCTATCAGTCCTCAACACGCACGGTGCGCTTTGACCGCGACACCTCGTCAGGGCTCGCGCTTCTTGGGCCAGGAGACACCGGAAACGGTAGCTTTACCTTTACGACAAAGACGGGAAGTGCGTTGAATGCATTACGTAACCCAGTCATCACGCTTGCGGTATCGGTCTCAGGGCGTCGCTCCGGCCAGAACGGCGCGACGGAAACCGTCTCTTCTACCATCGTTCGCACCGTCAAGATTCAAAGCGATCTTTCGTTCTCTATGAATGCGCTTCGTACGACGGGACCGTTTACGAACACGGGGCCATGGCCGCCTGAAGCCGACAAAGAGAGCACCTATACCATCCGCCTTACGGCAGGGAATACGGTGAATACGGTTGCTAATACTGAAGCTAAGATGACGCTCCCGTCCTATGTCCGCTATACGGGCCAAACAAGCGGCGGCACGGTGAAGTACAATGAGGCCACGCGTGAAGTGGTATGGTCCTTGGGAGACGTTGGCCCGGGAGCAGCGCGTGAAGCGTCGTTTCAGGTAGCGCTCTTGCCAAGCGTTTCCCAAAAAGGTACAAGTCCAACACTCGTCTCTGATGCGGTACTGACTGGATTTGACCGATTCGTGCAGAAGCAGCTTTCCGTGACGGCCTTCTCCGTGAATACGCAGACGAAGACGGATCCAAACTATCAGTACGACGCGGGCGTGGTGAAGCAATGAAAAACGAAACTCCAAAACTCGAAGATATCGTCTCACTCGCTAAGCGACGCGGGTTTGTGTACCCCGGTTCAGAAATTTATGGCGGTCTCGCGGGCACCTTTGATTACGGACCAAACGGCGTTGAGCTGTTGAATAACTTGAAGCGTGCGTGGTGGAAAGCGAACGTGTATGACCGCGAAAGTTTTTATGGTCTCGATTCAGCAATGTTTAAGCATCCGCGTACGTGGGAAGCGAGCGGTCACACGAAAGGATTCTCTGATCCTTTGGCAGAATGCCGCGAATGCAACACGCGTATCCGCGTTGATAAGGAGCTTGGTGCCATAGGGGTCACTGCTGACGAGAAGATGTCGATAGAAGAGATTAATGCACTGTTTGATGCCCATCGCGAAACGATAAAGTGTCCGAAGTGCGGGAAGAAAAACTTCTCAGAAGTACGTGCATTTAATTTGCTCGTAAAGTCGAACCTTGGTGACTTCACGTCTGACGGCAGTGAACCCGTGTATCTTCCGGGCGAAGCATGTCAGGGTATTTATCTTGATTACAAAAACATCGTCGACACGATGAGCCCAAAGGTTCCGTTTGGCGTCGCACAGATAGGGAAGGCGTTTCGTAACGAGATATCTCCACGAAACTTCCTGTTCCGTACGCGTGAGCTTGAGCAGGCGGATACGCAGCTCTTTGTTCGTCCAAACGAAAACCAAGAAGCCTACCAAGAAGCAAAGAAGGCGCGGTTCGACTGGTACCTCTCACTCGGTATACGCGAAGAGAAACTCCGCTGGCATCAGCATGAGAACCTGGTGTTCTATGCCAAGGACGCATGGGATATCGAGTACGAATTCCCATCGCTTGGGTTTGATGAGCTTGAGGGTGTGCATGATCGCACCGACTATGACCTCACGCAGCATCAAGAGCACTCGGGTGTGGACTTGCGCTATACCGACTCTGAAACCGGAGAGAAATTCATTCCGTGGATTATTGAAACCTCAGTAGGTATGGGTCGCATGTTCATGGCCTTCCTATGTGATGCGTACCGTGTCGATGAACTGGGTGGCGAACCGCGCGTGTACCTTGCGCTCCACCCAAGTCTTGCGCCGTACCGCGCGGCAGTATTCCCGCTTCTTAAAAACAAACCTGAATTAGTTTCTAAAGCGCGTGGAGTATATCTTGCGCTTAAGAAGGCGGGCATTCGCGTTGCGTTTGATGACAACGGTAACGTGGGGAAGCGGTACCGCCGTCAGGATGAGATAGGTACC
>DAORIN010000092.1:0-2266 GCA_035438545.1 Minisyncoccota bacterium
ATTGAAATTGAGAACGAGAACTCAGGATTCACACCCTCGCCTGCGTGGAAAGAAAAGACGTATGGGGAGCCGTGGCGCATCGGAGACACGTATAACACCTCCATTGGTCAGTACGCGATGCAGATAACGCCGCTTGAGGCGGTACGAGCCGTGGCGGCGGTTGCGAACGGCGGGAAGCTGCTTCGTCCGACCTTGGTGAAAGATGCTCCTATACAGGGAGAGTCAATTGCCATAAGTCCGGAGAGTCTTAAGATCGCGCGCGAAGGTATGCGTCTTGGCGTCACTGAAGGTACCTCGATAGGATTGAATCCACTTTCGTACGTTAAAGCGGCAGGAAAGACCGGTACCGCGCAGCTTGGAGTGCATAACGAGTACTACAACTCATGGGCGGTGGGATTCTTCCCGTACGACAAACCGAAATACGCGTATGTGGTGGTGATGGAGCGTGGACCTGCCGGGAACCCAACGGGCGGTATCTATGTGATGAGCCAGGTGTTTTCTAAGCTTCGCTACTCAGCGCCTGAGTACTTCGGCCTTAGTGCTGAGTAAGATACTATTTTCCTATGAGCGAAAAAGGAGAAGGGCAGCTAGAGAAAAAAGGGCCGACCCGTCGAGGAGTGCTATCGGGAATGGGTAACGTAGCCAAAGGGATATGGGCCTTTAATGCGGTAGCGTGGACCGCTATAGGGGCACAAGAGATATATAAATACCGTGGTGAAATTCTTGATGTTCTTCTTGATGCGCAGCATGCGGGAAATGAAAATGTGCAGTCGGCACGAAGGTTTTTGAAAGAACTCTACGGCGTAGAGGTGCTTTTCGGCAAAGATCATCAAAATGAAAGTTATGAAGCGGCAGGACTTACAGCGTATGAAGCACAGCGTGGTCTTTCAGCTATCATAAGCGCGTTGATGAAGTATCCCCATGATTTTTTTAAGGAAAATCCACTTACGCCTGTCATACGGATAGGGAAAGGGGTAGCGTTGCATCATGAAAATGAAACGCATCGTGTAGGAGGATTTGCGAGTCAGGAGGAGGGGTACTTCATGATTGAATATCAAGAACGTCTTTCAACGATGGTTGAAATATTCCACCACGAGTTCTATCACATCCTGGATGCACGCCATGCATCTGAGAAGCGTGACGCAGAATGGAAGGCGATAAACGCTGCGGCAGGATACACGTATTCGGGAGATGTATTTGAAGATCCGGCGCCCTATAGAAGTGAGTTCCTCGATTTATTCTCTTCGGCTCATGGAGCGGCTAATCCGCAAGAAGATCGGGCAGAAATTGCAGAGCGACTCATGACCATCTATGGATATTGGGGATTAACCGAACGTCTTGAAGATATGGAGGATGGTCCGATTAAAGAGGCGCTGGAGCGTAAGATAGCGCTCGTGAAAGAAGATTTTCGCGTATGGAGTAACGGAACGATGGATGAAGCGTTCTGGTTGCGAATTGAACGTGAATCATTGCGCTCTGCTGAGGACTTTACGTATGAGCCGTTAGGCTCCTATACCTTCTATCCTCCTCCTTCTCTTGATACGGGACTCGTACTTGGTGAACCATCACGAGTGTACGACACGGAACCAATTGTTATAACGGGATCGCGTGATTCGTATCCGCCCTCTATTGCTCCTGAATTAATAATTTCTGATCAGCAATTTATTGAGCGAGAGACCAGAGACTGGTACGGCGATGGTCGTGAGCTCCGTGGGCGTCGCTAGTATTAATTGACGCCCTGCCAAGTACCCGTACAATAGGGACACCTAACCATATTTTCATGACTGACCAGCAGGACACAGTGCTCTCTCAAGAGAAGTTTGATGAGCTGGCCAAAGAGCTCGAGCAGCTCAAGACCGTGCGTCGTGCAGAAATTGCAAAGAACCTTGAATACGCACGTTCGCTCGGTGACCTTTCTGAGAACGCTGAGTATCAGGAAGCACGCGAACTCCAGGCTGCAACCGAAGAGCGTATTCGTAAGCTCGAGGAACTCGTGAAGCGTGCGCAGATCATGACTGATGGTAAGAAGAAGGACATCGTCGGCTTCGGTTCCGCAGTGACCATTAAGAAAGAGGGAGGTGAAGCGCACGAGTATAAGATTGTTGGGAGCGAAGAGGCAGATATGCGCGAGCACAAGCTCTCTCATGTTTCTCCACTTGGTGCGGCACTCATGGGAAAGAAGAAGGGAGACGTGTTTACGTTTGAAACGCCAAACGGCAAGCAGACCTACACGATTCAGAAGGTAGCGTAACGAGAGTACATAAAA
>DAORIN010000093.1:0-2246 GCA_035438545.1 Minisyncoccota bacterium
ACGATGTGGACTCTTCTGAAATCGCCTTTAAGATTGCCGCATCAATGGCATTCCAGGAGGCCGCTAACCGTGCAAAGCCGGTTATCCTCGAGCCAATCATGAACGTTGAGGTCGTCGTCCCTGACCAGTTCATGGGTGACGTCACCGGCTCTCTCTCTGGAAAGCGTGGTGCTATCGAAGGTATGGAAGAGCGCGGGATGAACAAGGCGGTCCACGCCAAGGTGCCGCTCTCTGAAATGTTCGGCTTCACCACAACGCTCCGCTCTATGACTGAGGGTCGTGGCTCCATGACCATGGAATTCGATCACTACGAAGTCGTACCGACGAACGTCGCAAACGACATCATCGCTGCACGAAAATAATTAATTGAGAATGTGAAAAGAAGGACGCCCCAGCTCGGCTGGGGCGTTTTTCGTGGAGCGTAAGCGACTACTGTTCGAGTTCTTGTGCTAACCAGCGGTCTTTTTCTTCTTGCTCGCGTTCTTTTTCTGCCCGGATACGCAACCAGGTGCGCAGGAGCGTGACGAGAGAGAAACAGACCAAGAGTGCTACGAACCACCAATATCGTGGGTCGTTGTACAGGGCACCCAGCACGAACGGGGTGGTGAGTACGAGCCACAGAACGGCGGAAGTGTAGGAAGAAAAGAGTACCGCTACCACTGAAGGAGGGACGGAGGGAGAAACGGGATTGGTCATCATCGCGTGTCTTCTTTCTTCTTTTGCAAAGCGGATAGGTGCTTCTGACGGGTACTATACGACTTAGCTATGGGAATGCAAAAACAAACGCCCCGGGGTAAGCCAGGGCGTTTATATGTCGGGCGCGTAGTCTATTCAATGACGTACGCTTCCTGATTCGTTTCATCCTCTTTTGGGAAGAGTTTCCGAAGGATATTGCAGATCACTGATGCAATCAGAATGCCGAGCCCGATTTCTCCAATCCCTCTCGGAAGAAGGGCAACGAAGAGCGTAATCGGTATCAAGGCTCCAACCACAATCAGCAGCAAATCAAAGGTAATCCGCCAAGAAAGGATAATGATCGTCGTAACGACAACCAGGCTTCCGGCATAGAACAGGACGCTGACTCCATACACCAGCGCAAGAAACCAGTTCGGTTTCTCGATGGTCGATAAGGCTTCCGGTGCAGTTCCGGTCATTAGTGCCTCCGTAGTACAGGTTAGGGGCCGTGACCCCATACATTCACCCTAGCACTCGGCACTCCTTCCGCAACTAGGAGTTGACCTTTCTGAGGGTGCGCGATACCTTATGAATAACGCGGATTGGCGCTCTTTTTATTGACCCCACACGGCCATTGGCTGGCAGGGGATGGTAAAAGGCGCTTCGCGGGTGGGCTAAACCAGCAAAGCGCCTTTTATCGTTTCGGCGATTAAGGAGCATTCGCTTATCAATCAATTACCGTTAATTTACGAACATATGGCAGACGCATTCGATCGTTCGAAGCCTCACATGAACGTCGGTACCATCGGTCACGTTGACCATGGTAAGACCACGCTCACTGCGGCAATCCTTAACGTGCTCAACCTCAACGCCGGTGCCGGCTACAAGGCCCGCGCTGAGAACGTTGAGAACATCGACAACGCACCAGAAGAAAAAGCTCGTGGTATTACCATCGCGCTTCACCACTCTGAGTACGAGTCACCAAAGCGTCACTACGCTCACATCGACGCTCCGGGCCACGCTGACTACATCAAGAACATGATTACGGGAGCTGCCCAGATGGACGGCGCCGTACTCGTGGTTGCGGCAACTGACGGCGCCATGCCTCAGACCCGTGAGCACATTCTTCTTGCAAAGCAGGTCGGTGTGCCTAAGCTCATCGTCTTCTTGAACAAGGTGGACATGGTAGATGACAAGGACATGGTGGACCTCGTTGAAGAGGAAATCCGCGAACTTCTCACCAAGCAGGGCTTTGATAAGGAGACCCCAATGATCCGCGGCTCAGGCCTTAAGGCACTTGAAGCTAAGGACGCGAACGATGAGTGGGCCCTCAAGGTCAAGGAACTCGTCGATACGATGGACTCCTACTTCCCAGATCCTGTTCGCGACACTGCAAAGCCATTCCTTATGCCTATCGAGGACATCTTCTCGATTGAAGGCCGCGGAACGGTGGTTACGGGCCGCATCGAGCGCGGTATCGTGAAGGTCGGTGACGAAGTTGAGATCGTCGGTATTCAGCCAACGACTAAGACGACCATCACCGGTATCGAGATGTTCAACAAGCAGCTCCA
>DAORIN010000094.1:0-2205 GCA_035438545.1 Minisyncoccota bacterium
GAGGCATTCTCTTTCGCATCGGTTACCGGCACTCGTCCTGACATAAAGGTGCCGGCAGCAACTTTTGCAAACTCACTGCCACCAAACTCAGCGCGCGTCTTTCCAATGAGATAGATGCGGTCACCGGCGGTTTTAAAATCAAACGTCATGGCTTTCTTATAGTCGTCCATGACGCCCATGGCGGAGATGAGAAGCGTTGGGAGGACTGCAACATGCACCGCGTTTCCCTTTTCATCAAATCCACGGAAATCGTTATACATACTGTCTTTGCCGGAGATGTACGGCGTGCCATAGGTAACGGCATAGTCGTAACAGGCGCGTGCTGCTTCCTTAAGAAGATAAAGGCGTTCCGGTGCCCCAGAGGTGGACCAGCAGAAGTTATCAAGGATAGCTAATGAGTCGAGCGGAGCGCCCGCAGCAAGTGCGTTACGAATCGCTATATCAATAGACGCTCCTGCCATCGCGTATGCATCAAGCTCGCTCATCGATGGTGCATAGCCATGAGAAAGCACGACACCCTTCGTGTCGGTGGCCAATGGACGAATGACGGCAGCGTCTGCATTCACCCGTCCGCGACCCACGAGTGGCTTGGTGACTGAGAGTCCTTGCACCTCATGGTCGTACTGGTTTGAAATAAAGTCGTAGCTTCCGATGGTCGGACGTGCAAGAAGAGAAAGGAGGGTCTTATCTATCTTAGGAAGGCGTGCCGGAAGCGGACGCACCGCAACTGTGGGCTTCTTGGTAACTAATTGCTTTTCTGGACGTCCGCCATGTAGGAACTCAAGGTCAATATCCATTACCTTTTTCCCGCCATAGTTCACGACGCAGGTGCCGGAGTTCGTGAAGCGACCAATGACCGTAGCTTCCGTCCCGTGCTTATCCAGTATGGCTTTCATTTCTTTCCATTTGTCTTTGGGTACCGAAAAGGTCATGCGCTCCTGTGACTCTGAAATCCATATCTGCCACGGAGTGAGTCCCGGATATTTGAGCGGAACGGTGGAGAGATCCACTACCGCGCCGCCGCACTCTTCTGCCATTTCTGCTACCGAGCAGGAAAGACCACCTGCACCGTTATCCGTAACAGAGGTATAGAGGTTTTTATCACGGAGTTCTCGCACGATAGCATCAGAGAATTTCTTTTGTGTTATCGCGTCTCCAATCTGTACTGCGGTAGCAGGACTGTCCGCACTCAGCGCTTCAGAGGAGAAGGTGGCACCATGAATGCCGTCAGCACCCACGCGTCCTCCCGCCATCACAATGTAATCACCAGGACGCGCCTTTTTCTTATGAAGGAGACGACCCCCACTCTTACGAGGAATGAGACCGATGGTGCCCGCAAACACGAGTGGTTTCCCGCGATAGCTTTCGTCCGCATACACAAACCCGAGCGGCGTCGGTATCCCCGACTGATTACCACCCGCTTCAATTCCTTTCACTACCCCTTCAAGAATGCGCTGAGGCGAAAGCATGGGACGTGTCTTTGCTGCATCGCGATACAGAGGACGCGTATCGGATGGTTCACCTACACAAAAACCATAGAGGTTCGCAATGGGTTTTGCGCCAAGCCCAAACCCGAGTGCATCACGGTTCACGCCTACAATGCCCGTGATAGCACCTCCGTACGGATCAAGCGCTGACGGGGTGTTATGCGTCTCCATCTTATGCGTGACGAGGTAGTCATCATTAAAGGAGATCGCTCCTGAGTTATCTTTAAATACCGAAACGCAGAAATCCTTCATTCCCTTCTTTGCTCGAACTTTCTCCGTTGCACCACGAATGTAGCGCTTATAAATACCCTCTTCTATCTCATCGAGCGGATCATTAAATATGGTGTGCTTACAGTGCTCAGACCAGGTCTGTGCAAGACTCTCAAGCTCAACGTCCGTTGGCGCGCGTTTCTTCGAACGGAAGTAGTCGCGTATGGCATGTAACTCTTCAAGGGAAAGCGCGAGAGGACCACGCCGCGTACCATCCTTATCCTCAATTCCCTCCTTACCAATGCGTGCAAGCTCAGCGTCAGGTATCTCAAGATTTACCGCACGCGAGGGCTCGGGCCGCGGCAGCTTCACCTTAGGAACGATGAGGGCGACACGACCATTGTTCCAGTCTTTAAAGGCAGTGATGCGAGCGCGCTCGATAAGCGGGTTATGCAGCTCTCCTGCCATGAGCGTGGCGTCAGCTTTAGTGACCGTTCCTTGAAGAAAT
>DAORIN010000095.1:0-2185 GCA_035438545.1 Minisyncoccota bacterium
CATCTAGGCCGATTCTAGCCTATTTTCGTCATTTTTGGAACGGATTCGGTATGTCGAAGGTCAGACGCGCTATTTCAATGTTTACGAATTCTTTCGTGACGCCGTAGCGCTCCATGTACATTTTATCGGCAGAGCAGAAGTGCGCATCCTTCCAATCAAATCCGAGAAGCGCAGCTACTTCTTTTACCTCCGCTTCCGAGTGTCCTTCGATTTCTATAATAGGCTCAATAAAGGGCCATTCGTCGAGCGTAACTTCAGTACCATTCAGATGCCAAAGTTCACGCTTCGTTTCCTGATAGTTTTTATCTTTGCAGCCGAGTGCTCGTAGTACGTCTTGGGCGCGATCAAAGTCGTCAACGACTACCTCCGCTTCCCGCTGCTCCTCTATAGCAGTGCCGGACATATCTTTTACCGTCATGGTAATGCGATCTCCCTCATCGCGGACGCGAGCAAATCCTTTTATCGGATTTCCTTCGGGAAGATACAAATTCACGCGACGCATTAAACGTTCGGGATACACGAGAGTGGCGCCAAGAGCTTTCAAGCGCTCACGCATTTCATCCTTATCAATATCCCAGAACGCTGCTTCCCATTCTGTCTGCATCGAAGCTATTTAAGTACCAGGACGACCATATCGCGCTTCCCTTTGCGCAGTATCGCTAGTCCGCCATCAAAGTCTGCGGTGCGGATCGTGGGATCAACTGAATCGACGGGCTTTCCATTGATAGAGACACCCTTTCCTTCGATAAGGCGGCGTGCTTCAGACTTAGAGGACGCCAGGTTTCCGGCAACAAGGGCGTCAGCAATTGGGTAGCTCTTACTGGCATCTGCTTTTGATACGGTCACCGTTACTGCTTCTCCCATAAGGACGGCGCGTTCTTCGCGGGAGAGTTGTGATAACGGGCGTCCACCAAACAACGCATCGCTTGCTGCTGCGGCCTGCGCTGTTGCCGCTGGGCCATGCACAATTTCAGTAACGAGGCGCGCAAGCGTTTCCTGCGCTTCCCGGTCCTGTGGCGCGCCACGGTGTTTCTCCATGAGCGCATCTATCTCTGAAACTGGAAGGAAGGTATAGAGCTTGAGGTAGGTTTCAAGGCCCTCATCAGGAAGACCTATCCAGAACTGATAGAACTTGAATGGTGAGGTTTTCTTTCCATCAAGCCAGACCGCATTGCCTTCGGACTTTCCAAACTTTTTACCGTTTGCATCTGTTACGAGTGGGCATGTGAAGCAAAAGGCTTCTTCGGCTTGCTTACGGCGTATGAGGTCGACTCCTGAGAGCATATTGGTCCACTGATCGCTTGCCCCTACCTGCACCGACACCCCTTTCTTTTTGTAGAGGGTTAAGAAGTCAAAGCCCTGAAGCAGTGCGTACGAGAACTCCGTAAAGGAGATGCTCTCGTCTGGTGTTTCAAGTCGACGCTTAATGAGATCGCGCTTCACTAAATCATTTACGGAGAAGTGTTTACCGGTATCGCGCAAGAATTCAAGAAGTCCCAGTTTTCCGAGCCAGCTTGCGTTATCTACCATCTCTATCTTTCTTCCGAGTATCTTTTGAAGCTGCGCTCGAAGTGCACGCTTATTGTGTTCGAGTGTTCTTTTATCAAGAAGGCTGCGCTCTCCAGAATCTCGCGGGTCCCCAATCATGCCTGTACCGCCGCCTACGAGGAACACGGCGCGATGCCCTGCGTCTGCAAGACGCTTCATTAACATGAGGGGGACGAGGTGGCCGACGTGGAGCGAGTCGGCAGTAGGATCCATACCGAGATAGATACCGCGCTTCGTCTCCAGTATCTTTTCAAGGGGTGCCGATGACTCCCTCCCCACTCCGCGTGCTTTCAATTCCTCAGCTAGGTTCATAGAGCTGAGTATAACTTATCCCTTCGCTTCGTTCAGACGAGCGAGTACAAACTCATGCGGAAGCACCGACAAAAACCACCCCGCCTTAGGTCCTGAGTCACGGTTGAGGAATATACGATAAAGAGCAGTGAAGAGATCTTTCGGCGCTATCGGTACCTCAGTCTTCAGTGCATGGAGGCGTTCGTGGAGCTGTTCTCCGGTCTTTGGGCCGTCCGCTAAGAAGGTGTGGAGCGCAGCAATGGCACTCTTCTGGTCAGATGAGAGGTCAACCGCAGGCATGGTTTCCTGAAGGCGATAGATGTAGCGTTCCGGCGCATAGGTGGTG
>DAORIN010000096.1:0-2157 GCA_035438545.1 Minisyncoccota bacterium
GGCGCCCCGCGTTACTTTCACCGGGTCAATGATGCCGGCCTCGAGCATGTCTTCGACTATTTCATCCTTCATGGCGTCATAGCCGGCAGATGCCTTGCCTGACTGCACTTTACTGACGATGACTGACGCGTCATCCTTGCCGCAGTTGAGTGCGATCTGACGAAGTGGCTGCTCAAGTGCACGCACCACGATGTCGTATCCCACCTGCTCGTCGGAAGACATCTTGAGGGATGCTCCTGCAAGTTTCTTCGACACTTTCGCAAGCGCGGTACCGCCGCCAGGCACTATACCTTCTTCCATTGCGGCCTTCGTCGCTTTGACCGCGTCATCTATCTTGTCCTTCAAATACTTCATCTCGGTCTCAGTCGCAGCTCCTACGCGAATGACAGCCACACCTCCCGTGAGCTTTGCGATGCGCTCTTCAAACTTCTCCTTATCGAACTTAGAGGTCGCGCTATCCATGAGTGCTTTGAGTTGATCGACGCGAGACGCAATGTCTGCCTTCTTTCCTTTGCCACCCACAAACACCGTGGTGTCTTTGGTAGCAACGACGCGTGCTGCTTTGCCGAGCATGCCTACGGTTGCGTTCTCAAAGGTAAGGCCCGTGTCAGCGGAGATAACCTGTGCGCCGACAACCGTTGCGATATCGGCAAGCATCTCCTTCTTACGATCCCCGTAGCCGGGTGCCTTTACCGCAAGCACGTTGAAGGTGCCCTTGAGCTTGTTCAGGACGAATGTGGTGAGTGCTTCGCCCTCAACATCGTCAGCAATGACGACGAGCTCACGCTTGCCGGCTGCAGCAATCTTTTCAAGAAGCGGAAGTATTTCCTGCACGGCACCAATCTTCTTATCCGTGATAAGGATCTGGGCATCTTTCATCTCCGCCTCCATGCGCTCTGGGTTCGTGACCATGTACGCAGACACGTATCCTTTATCAATCTGAAGACCTTCGACGACTTCGTGGGAAAGCTCCATACCCTGGGACTCTTCAACAGTGACCACGCCTGACGCTCCTACTTTCTCAATAGTTTCAGCAATGATCTTTCCTAGGTCTTCGCTCTCAGCAGAGATGGATGCCACCTGCATGTACTCAGACTTCTTGGTGACTTCCTTCGCCATCTTCTTAAGTTCAGCGACCGCTGCATTCTTGGCCGCTTCCATGCCGCTACGAATTGCCATAGCGTTACCGCCCTTCACGACGCGCTCGAGTCCCTCGTCGAGAAGCGCCTCAAGAAGCACGACTGACGTAGTGGTACCGTCGCCCGCGCCATCATTCGTCTTATTCGCGACTTCCTTCACTATCTCTGCGCCCATATTCTCGAACTTATCCTTGAAGGAGATTTCTTTAGCAATGGAGACGCCGTCGTTGGTGATGCGGGGACCGCCGTATCCCTTATCAAGGATGACGTTTCGTCCACGGGGACCAAGCGTGACCTTTACCGCGTGCGCGGCTTTGGCCATACCATCATGGATTTTCTTGCGAGCGTCTTCGCCGAACAGAATTTGCTTTGCCATATTATTTAACGATGAAAGTTATATCTGATTCCGAGAGCACGTAGTACTCAACGCCGTCTATCTTTATCGGTTCATCCCACGGTTTCTTGAAATACACCTTGTCACCTTTCTTTACGTCCATCGGGATGCGGCCATCGCCGTCTTCGTTATGGCGGCCAGGACCTACCGCGACTACCGTTCCTTTTTCTGGCTTTTCCTTCCCACCGGTGTCCGCGAGGATAATGCCAGACGCGGTAACCTTCTCTTCCTTCTCAGGCTTAACGACGACGCGGTCGCCAAGCGGCTCTATCTTCAAATCCAATTTTGTTGCCATAGATTACAAAAGTTAGCTTAGTAAAAGCTTTGAGAGTTTGCCCGGTTCTTAAGCGCGTAAGCGCCCGAACTCGTGGCTAAAGTATACGGAGGCTACCGTAGCGCTACAATATTGACTTTGCTATAAAAAGAGGCATTGTGTAACCACGTTGTGACGGGGACGCTACCGCCCGTTAGCAGAGGGAGAGGCCCGATGCGTAAGATTGTACTTACTGTTGGTGTAGTGCTGGCAATTTGCTTTGCTGGCAATGTTCACGCTCAGTCACTCAGCACGTACGCGGAATCGAATGCGGAATGCCAAGTGAATGAACTGGCGGGCTGGCGTGTACT
>DAORIN010000097.1:0-2096 GCA_035438545.1 Minisyncoccota bacterium
TGCCCCCTGCTTCGCCGGTTTCTATTTTCTGCATCATGTCGCCGAACACCTCACGCCCCGGAGTCTTTGCGCTTTTCGATTCGGTAAACTCCTCTAGAATTTCAAAATTTTCTCTACGCGCATATTCTCGCAACTCGAACAATTGTGCCTCGATAGACATGACCTGCTTGTCATCGTCTTCCGTTGATTTGCGAGCGTAGAGAAAATAGTTCTGCGCCATACGTTTTCAAATATAGCACCTTGAAAACGTATGGCTCGATATACAATGCAAATCCCCATTTTTCGGATTCTCCCCGCCGTCAGAAAATACCGCGCGTCTGCGCGCGAATTCGGGTTTGAATTTTGTGGATACAGGGGCGGATTCCGAGTTGGATTCGGAGGAAGTTTTATTTTGTGACTCCACGGGGAATCGAACCCCGATTTCCAGCGTGAGAGGCTAGCGTCCTAACCGTTAGACGATGGAGCCAATTCGGGGAGTATAGCCTGAATTAGGCCTTTTTCAACCACTCAGGGTCCTGACGCACCAAGAGACGGGAATCGTTCGCGTCCTTCAATAACTCCTTAACGATGCGCTCCATACGGACTCCTTGCGATCCTTTAATGAGCACGACGTCTCCGGGATGCAGTACATCGCGGAGTCCGTCTACAGCATCCTGCGCTGAAGCGTAATGAAGCGCCTCTTTCTCACTCTTCCCTTTCTTTCGTGCCGCCTCCGTAATACTTATGGCACGTGCACCAACACCAACAACAATATCTGCAGCGTGCGCGGCAAGCGTACCGATACGTTCATGCTCATGTGTTGAATAACGTCCGAGCTCGAGCATGTCACCTAAGACAACGATACGCCGCTTTGCTTTGATTAATGAAATGGCACGGAGTGCTTCCTCAACCGCAGCAGGGCTTGAGTTATACGTGTCATCGATAAGGATGGCGTTACTCACACCAGCAAGCAATCGTGAACGTCCGGGAGGCGGGAGATAGTCCTCGAGGCCTTTAAGTGCTTCTTTGGTGGAGAGACCAAGTGAGAGAGCACACGCAAGCGCCGCAGCTGGTGCGTAGAGCTGCTGACGGCCAAGCGCACCCTGCGCTGAAAGGTCGTAGTGATTCTCTCCAACCACCACCTGTGCGTGCATCCCGAGCGGTCCGGGGTCCTCTGTGCGGAGCATCTCTCCTTCTATACGAATGTCGGCATCTTTTGCAAACCCGTACGTCGTGATGCGTGCATCAAGGCGGCTCGCAAGGTGTTTTGCAAAGGAATCATCTGCAGAAATAATAAGTGGCGTATGGGGCGCAAGCGCGTAGGCCGGCGCAAACTCTTCTTCGCGCACCGCAGCCGGGCTTGCGTACGCTTCTACGTGTACCGGCACTTCAGGAAGCCGCGTCACCACGACAGCGTCAGGAGTTGCTATCGCAAGAATCTTTTTCAGATCTCCTGGACGGTCTGCTCCGACTTCAAGTACCAAAAGACGCGGGTAGTGGTTGGGGAGGAAAATGAGTGCGAATGCTTCGCCAATGACCTTTATCCACGCAAGCGGATCATTCCAGGGGTTCTTCGCACCAATAATAGTGAGCGGTACGCCAAACTCGCTGTTATAACTTTTCTCACTTGCTCGTAGATTAAACTTAGGGGAAAGCGCTGCTGCTACCGCGTCCTTGGTAGAGGTCTTCCCTACACTTCCCGTCACCATCACGACTATGGGCCGATACTTCATCAGAACGAAGCGCGCAAGAAGCGCTAAAAAGCCTGCGACGGGTGATTTGAGGAGTTGCTTCATTGGGTAGTGTCAGCCCTATCAGGGGCGATGGCGTAGTAGTTGATGAGGAAGTGGGTCAGGTCCATAAAGGGGTGTGTGAGGGTCTCGGAAGCGTATTGTACGCCTTGTGGCTCTTTCGTGTAGAGGAGGATAATAAACTTAGGATCATAGGCTGGGAAGTACCCAAAGAAGGAGTGGAAGTAGAGGCCAGGAGCGTATTTACCGCCAGGGCCGGCAATCTGAGCGGTACCCGTCTTTGCGGCTACTGACATCTCAGGAATACGGACTGATCCGTTTGCGAGTGATTTATCGACTACGGACACGAGCATTTGCGTGGTCTGT
>DAORIN010000098.1:0-2071 GCA_035438545.1 Minisyncoccota bacterium
GTGCTAAGCCAAAGATTGATTGGATAAACGCAAAGGAGTTCCAGGAGGGTAAGGGTCTGGAGAAGCTCGCGCAGTATGACGGCATCCTGGTGCCCGGCGGCTTCGGTGAGACCGGTATTGAAGGCAAGATTCACGCTATCCGCTACGCACGCGAGAATAAGATTCCGTACTTCGGTCTCTGCTACGGCATGCAGCTTGCGGTCATTGAGATTGCTCGGAACGTCCTCGGTATCAAGGAAGCACACACGGTAGAGATAAACTCAGCAACGCCGCACCCTATCGTTGACGTCATGCCAGAACAGAAGGACCTCATTGCTACCGGTAACTATGGTGGCACCATGCGCCTTGGGGTATATACCGCAGAACTCAGGAAGGGAACCATTGCGCGCGACGCCTATGGCAAGGACAAGGTAGAAGAACGCCACCGCCATCGCTACGAGATAAACCCCGAGTACGTGAAGCAGCTTGAGGAGGGTGGCATCGTCTTCTCTGGAAAGTCACCTGATGGCGTACTCATGGAAATCGCTGAGCTTCCACGCGAGGTGCATCCATTCTTCCTCGGGACGCAGTTCCATCCTGAGCTTCAGGCACGTCCTCTTTCTCCGCACCCGCTCTTTACTGAATTCTTGAAAGCCGCTAAGCATCGTGCGGGGAAATAGTATGAGTGAGTGGACCGGCAAAGGAGGAACACTCCGTACTCCGGAGACTGAGGCGAAGTACAAGGAATACAAGGCACAGGGTGGACTTACCGCGTGCCCTCTCTGTGAGCGCAAGGACAAACTTAAGGAATTCACGTACTGGCACGTCATCGAAAATCTTTTCCCCTATGACCATATCGCTCGAGTGCATCACATGATCGTCCTAAACCGACACGCACCCGATGCTGAATTCACCCAAGAAGAACGAGACGAGCTGCATGAAATAAAATATGGTTATGCTCAGGATCACTACCAGTTCATTTTCGAGCCAGTAGGGAGACAAAAATCTATACCATCGCATTCGCATATTCATCTCATTATTGCGAAGTAACATGGCGCTCTCCCTTATTTCTATAAACGTCGAGTTCGATAAGCACTATGACACCGTGCTCCCGTTTCTCGAAAAAGAAGCTGCAGACGTGGTGTGTGTTCAGGAGCTATTCGAACGAGATATCGCTCGTTTTGAGGCGGTGTGCGGACCACTCGTCGCTTTTGCTCCCGATGCCCTGCATCATGAGGACGCCTCGGAGATACTCGGGAGCGCGCTCTTTTCTCGCCTCCCGGCAACTAACGTTACAGAACACTACTACGTCGGCTCGAGAGAAACAGTTCGCCAAGACGATGGGAAGAGTGACGTGGGGACGCACTCGCTCGTTGCTGCAGATATTGGAAGCGAAGGCTATCGCATCGCGACGACACATTTCATGTGGACCAGAGATGGTCAATCAACCCCCGAACAGCTCCGCACGCTTGATACTTTGTTTGGCGTCCTTGATTCACTCAACGCATTCGTGCTCGCTGGTGACTTTAACGCGCCACGTGGAAATGAGACGTTTACTCGCTTGGCGTCCCGATACACGGATAACATCCCACGTTCATACGAGACCAGCATTGATGTCGAAAAACATAAGACTCGTGATATTCCTGAAGCGCGTGCACGTGTCTCAAAGTACATGGTAGACGGACTCTTCACGACTCCCGAATATACAGCAAAGGACGTGCGACTCGAGTTCGGTCTTTCTGACCACGCGGCTATTATTGCGACCATAGAAAAAGCCGCGTAGAACGCGGCTTTTTCGTTCGCACTAAGAAGACTAGATCTTAATCGTCTCTTCCCATGGGCGTCCGGCAACGCCGAAGTGGCCATAGGCTGCCGTTGGGCGGAAGATAGGGTTTCGAAGACCAAGGCGCTCGATGATTGCCTGCGGGCGGAAGTCGAAGTTCTTCGCAACCACATCAGAAAGGTTCTTTCCCTCATCATCGAATGCCTCCACCATGACTGGGTCAATGCGACCAATAGCGTACGCTACGGACACGAGTGCCTTCTTTGCGTAGCCGTTGGCAACAAGGTTCTTTGCAGCAAAGCGGCACAT
>DAORIN010000099.1:0-2007 GCA_035438545.1 Minisyncoccota bacterium
AGCTCGCGTCATTATGCTCACCGGAGATAACCCGGAGACCGCGCTCTGGTTTGCGAAAGAAACCGGCATCGCACACGCCGGAGAACGGGCATACACGGCTGCCGACTTCAAAGACTTCACGGACGAAGCACTACTCCAGCTCCTACGGGAGCATTCGGTGTTCGCACGTGTAGCGCCAAGCGATAAGTTACGAATTGCGCGGGTGCTCACGGGCGCGGGTGAAGTGGTTGCGATGACGGGTGATGGGGTGAATGACGCCCCGGCCTTGGAAGCGGCGTCTATTGGAGTGGCGCTCGGGAGTGGTACCGATGTTGCGAAAGAGGCGTCAGACCTCGTGCTTCTCAACAACAACTTCGCGGTTATTACGTACGCCATCGGTGAAGGACGCCGACTTCGCGACAACGTGAAGAAGATATTTGCGTACCTTCTCTCAACCAACTTCAGTGAGATATTCGTTATCGTCTCAGCGCTTATCGTAGGCGTGCCACTTCCACTCCTTCCAACACAAATCATGTGGGCAAACCTTATCGAGGGCGGCGCTATGAACGTGGCACTCGCCTTTGAACCGCTCTACCCGTCTGCGATGAAGCGCTCCCCGAAGCATCCCGATATCGCAAAAGTGCTCTCGAAAGATCTTCTGAAACTCATTGCGTGCGTCGGCGTCCTTACCGGTCTCATGCTCGTCACGCTCCATTTCTATCTCTACTCCCGTGGGCTTCCTGAGGATGAGCTTCGTACCATCATGTTCGGTGCACTTTCCGCAAGCTCATTTGCAGGCGCGCTCTCACTTAAATCATTCGGTACACGCCTCTGGAAGCTTCCGCTTCTCTCTAACCCTATCCTCCTCCTCTCACTCGCTGGGAGTATCATCATGCTATTGGCTGCACTCTTCGTGCCGTTCTTCCAGGCAATAGTGCATACCGTTCCCGTCTCCTTGTATGACGTCGGTACCATCGCTCTTGCAGGCATAGTGAACCTGGCTCTTATTGAAATTGCGAAGGAACTCTTCTTCATAGGTCCCGCACGACGTGTCGCTAAGCGTGCAACCTTGGCCGCGGTATAATAGGGCAAATGGATATCTTTACGGTTGCCCTTGTGGTGCTTGGTCTTATTCTCGTGCAGGGAATAGGGCTCTATTTCATCTTGAAACGTCGCGAACCAGTCGCACCCCCTTCAAACGGCGACGGCATGATGCTCCTCCAGAAACAGATGGAGACCCTGGAGCGCTCCCTAGATTCCCGCATGGCAGCGTCCTCAACGCAGATACATGAGACGATGAGGAGCCAACTGGGGGAATCCTCACGCCTCATTAAAGAGATCACGGAAGAGCTTACGTCTGTGAAAGAAATAGGGCGCCAGACCCAGACCTATGCTGAACAGCTGCAGTCGCTTCAGGATCTTTTGAAGAATCCAAAGCAGCGCGGCATCCTCGGCGAATACTATCTGGAGACCGTTCTCAAAAACGTGATGAGCCCTGAGGACTACGCTATTCAGTATCCATTCAAAAACGGTGAGATTGTGGACGCCGTTATTCGTATTAATAAGAAGTTGGTGCCGGTAGACTCCAAGTTCTCCCTCGATAACTACAATCGTTTTGTAGGGACGCCCGTAGGAAGCGCTGAGCGCGCGGCTGCCGAGAAAGCATTCGTGAATGACTTGAAGCTCCGTATTACGGAAACCGCGAAGTACATTCGTCCGGAAGAAGACACCATGGACTTCGCGTTCATGTTCATTCCGTCTGAAGGTATCTACTACGACCTTCTCACGAACCAAGTCGGCGGTGGAGAAGAGGAGAACCTCATCCAGCGCGCCGCGTCTAAATCAAAGGTCATCATTGTATCGCCCACCTCATTCCTCGCATATCTCCAGACCGTGATGCAGGGATTGAAGGCACTTCAAATTGAACAGAAAGCGGTAGAGATACAAAAGCGGGTAGGGGAACTCGTGAAGCACATAGACGCAACGAACAGTTTCTATCAAAAGCTTGGCACTTCGCTTGGAACGGTA
>DAORIN010000100.1:0-1979 GCA_035438545.1 Minisyncoccota bacterium
GCGCTCGGGGAGTCGTTCATGGGACGTAACGTTCTTCCTATGATATAACATCGGAAAGCGCCCCTCCATGACTTTCGGCGGACGATATGCAGCAACGCTCCTCTTCTTCGGGGATATTGTCATATTCTTCGCCTCTCTGTGGCTTACCCTCCTTATTCGCTATGGGGCAGTCCCAAGCGACGGACTCCTGGCCGACCACCTGTTTTGGTTTAGTATCCTGTTCGCGTTCTGGCTCCTCGTCTTCTATATGGCGGGCCTTTACGGCAAGCGCGTGCTGCTTTTCAAGAGTTCCTTGTTCGCGGTCATTCTCCAGACGCAGATAGCAAACATTGTGCTTGCCGCACTGTTCTTCTTCTTCGTGCCATCAATTGGGATAGCGCCGAAAACAAACCTTCTCCTCTATCTCATCATCTCGCTTGCGCTCGTGATGCTCTGGCGCCTTTGGATATTTCCGCGCATCACGCGCCCAACGTCGCGTGAGCGTGCCGCACTCATCGGTTCAGGACCCGAAGCGCAGGAACTTGCCGCTGAAGTAAACGGAAACGCCCGATACCACCTTTCGTTTGCGGTACTTGCCACCCCCGCTGAGCTTGAGGCAGACTTCGCTGGATTCAAACAGCGCCTCAAAGAAGCAGGCGTATCGCTTTTGGTCGTTGATGCAGAGCGCGACGCTATGCGCCCGCTTCTTCCAAAACTCTACGAACTCGCGTTCGTGCAGCCCGGCTACCCGTTCCTCGACTTCCATGAAGTATATGAAGAGGTCTTTGATCGCGTTCCGCTCTCACTTCTTGAGTACGACTGGTTCCTGAAGAACCTTTCTGGTACCGGAGAAACGTTCTATCTCGCCGCAAAGCGCACCATCGATATTGTGGGCGGACTTTTGATGGGACTCATCACGGTCATTGGCACACCCTTTGTGGCGCTTGCCCTTCGTCTTGAAGGCCCCGGACCGGTATTCATCACCCAGGAACGTATCGGGCGCTACGGGGAACGGGTACGTGCGTACAAATTCCGCAGCATGCGCTACTCAGATGAGGGGAAGTGGAAAGGAGAGGGGGAGAATAAAGTGACGCGCGTGGGCGCGCTCCTGCGCCTCACGTCGTTTGATGAGTTTCCGCAATTCTTGAATGTCCTCAAGGGTGATGTCTCTCTCATTGGTCCTCGTAACGACATACGAGCATTAGGGGAACGACTCGGGGAAGCCATCCCGTACTACAACATGCGCTACATCGTGCAGCCGGGCATCACCGGTTGGGCGCAGATAAACCAGCGGTATGAGCCAGGAAACATTAGCCCTCAGTCTATTGAAGAGACGAAAATGCGTCTTGCCTACGACTTCTACTACATAAAGAATCGTTCTTTGGCGCTCGACATCATCATTGCTCTTAAAACGGTCAAACGGATGCTCTTTCGCGTCGCGTCCTAAATTAGCGTATTCTAGGGATATCTATGGCCAAGCACACGGTACTCATTACAGGAGCGGCAGGGTATGTGGGCGGTATGCTGGTGCGCGCAATTGCTGCACGTGAAGACGTTGAGCGCATCATTGGCCTTGATAAAGAACCACTCCCTGATTTCATTAAAGGAACAGAGAAGCTTACCTATCTGCAGATGAACACTGCAGACGAGTGGGAAGGGGAGGTACGAAAATATGCTCCCGATACGATTATTCATACCGCATGGCAGATACGAGAGATTTACGGAAACCGCCCACTTTCGTGGAAGTGGAACATTGATGGATCCGAGAAAGTGTTCGCATTCGCGTTAAACGAACGCCAAGTGAAGCGTCTCGTGCACTACTCGACGGTGGCGTCCTATGGTGCGTTCCCCGAGAACACCATCGAGCACCGCTATACAGAACTCGAGCCGTTCCGTACGACTGACTACCTTTACGCAGAAGAGAAGCGCGTGGCCGAAGAGCGACTCGAGGCGCAGTATAAAAAGCGCACCAACGCCGCAACTGTTGCCATCATTCGTCC
>DAORIN010000101.1:0-1931 GCA_035438545.1 Minisyncoccota bacterium
GGGCGAGCGCCGAGTCCGCGAGGCGCGAGAGATCAGGGGTTCGGATTTCGGGCGAGAATAGGTACGAGCGAAATCGTATACTAGAGCCCACACTAGGTTTGATTCCATAGTCCCCAATTTTTCCCGCGCGGCGGCTACCGCCGCGTATACAGGGTGCGCCGTTCCTGACACTTTTTGATTCAGAGAATACAAATTCAGCCCAAAGATTTTTTGAAGAAAAGGGAGCGGATTTTTGGGCGGGGAGAGAATGGGAAATCCTAGCCCGTAGTGTGCTTGCCCCTCCCACCCATGCGCGCACCTACTCCTTCGCTGAAAACGTAATAATCAGCGAAGCTCCCTAGACTGACAATAAAAGACAAAAAGGCGCTTTCGCGCCTCTTCGTCCTACTGGGCTCCGCGGGTAGGATTCGAACCTACGACCAACTCGTTAACAGCGAGCCGCTCTACCACTGAGCTACCGCGGAATGTATCGCACGCGCCCCGAAGGGCGTAGGGGCATTCTAGCTGAAAACTATGATTCAGCAATGGTATGCTTAGGGACATACCAATTAGCAGCTAGTCATAGACCTATGGGAGCAAACAAGCACGGCGTAAGCCCAAAGAAGATTCGTAAGAGCCCTCCGAAGACCAAGAAGCGCCTTGCCGCTAAGGCAGTGATGCTTGCGAAGAAGGCACTCAGCAAGAAGCGCAGCTAGGCCTAGAGGTCGAGCAAGGAGCGCACCACGGGCCAGCGCCCATCTCCCGGAAGCCCATCGCGGCGCATCTCGAGAATGGTAACGTCCGGACAGTAGCGAGCTACTGATACGAGTTGGAACACGGCATCGTCCACATAGGTGAACGGGCCGTTTTCCTTTTGTGCGGTGAGTCGTTGAATGATTGGTCCCTTCTTATGCCGCGTGTACACCACGTCCGTGACCTTAAGATCCGTGAGCGCGCTCGCTACTTTTGCACGTATGAATGCTTCCACCCCATACGTCACGATGGTGCAGTCGTGAGCGGCAAGAAAGGCGGGGACGTCGGGGTAGAGGTACGCGTTCACTTCGTCTGGCGTAAAGAAGAACCGCCCATGAGAGAGAAAGGTACCAAGGCTCCGCATGAAGCGGCGGCGACGGGAGTCCGTCTCTGAGTGCGTAAAGAGCTCGACGACTGCGGCCTTCCCTTGCTTCCAGAGTTCCTTGAATGGAAGCCTGCGCGCTACGGCTCGTTTAAAGGCGGGGGTATCAAATATGGTCCGATCAAAGTCGAGATAATACTTCATGCGGCAGGAACGATGGCGCGGAATGCTTCCGGGAGAAACTCTATCTCAAGCTCCTTCCCTACGTGTACCGTCTCTCCATCAAGAATGACGGGGATGTGTGAGGTGGCAGACACGCTCACGTGTTTGGTGTTCACGATGGCGACATTCCGGGAGTCGCGCCATTGTCCGAATGCCGCTGCCGTAGCAAGCTCAATAACTTCACCGGCTCCGGCGACGTCAATCACCGCCGCCTCAAGCACCTGCCGGTCATCGGCAAGAGTGGTGGAGATGAGCGGACACACCACCGATATAGCTTCTGCGGTTCCTTCGTGCAGTTCGTTAAACCGATACGATACCTTTGAATCAAACAAGTGCTCTATCGCGTCCTTCCCTTCTTCAAGCGCTTCTACGATGTCGCCCTCACGAAGTGCTTCTCGTGCTTTTGCCCAGAGCGCAGGAGCCCCGAGTATCGCAGCGATAAAGAAGCGTTCCTGATCTGCCTTCCCTCCTGACACCACACGAATGACCGGATCACGAAGCGCGCTTAGTAATGCTGTCTCCCACGGCACATCCCCATACAAAGCCTTCGGGAGGAGGTTCATAGTCCCGCCCGGAAGCGGGATGAGGAGCGGACCATCCATGGTGCTCGCCTGAGCGGCGCTGCGTATCGTGCCCTCGCCCCCGAACACAATGA
>DAORIN010000102.1:0-1901 GCA_035438545.1 Minisyncoccota bacterium
GTCCTTCTTGGTGCTTCCAAGGATGTCCGCAAGGCTATCGCCGCTGGCGGCAAGGCAACGGCGGAGTCCCTCTCGAAGGCCTACCAGGCCATCGATAAGGCGGCAAAGCGCGGCATCATAAAGAAGAACACCGCCGCTCGCAAGAAGTCCCGCCTCGCTAAGGCACTCGCCGCAGCAACGAAGAAATAAGAAACACCCCGCGAATGCGGGGTGTTTCTTTATAGTGCTCTCGGCTGGAATCGAACCAGCATCACCTCCTTCGGAGGGAGATATCCTATCCATTGAACGACGAGAGCGCTGAGCTGTTATAGCACGAGACGAACGTGATGGTGCTCCTGGTAGGAATCGAACCTACATTACAACCTCCGCAAGGTTGCGTCCTATCCATTGAACGACAGGAGCAATTGAATGACTCTAGCGTTTTAGGCCCGTATTCGCAACTAAAGACGGAAGAGTTCGACCAAATGATCCATTGGGGACTCGTCGTGGCGACCCTCGGGAAGGTGAAGTGAAATGTATTCGTAAATCTCCACTGGGTCATGTCCCACGATAGGGATGAGCAAGTGAGGAGCAAGGAAGTGCTTCGTCTTCAGGGAAAGGGAAGGAGGCAGAGTCTCATCCGCGTACTCAAGTACTGAGAAATGGAGCATGGTGTCGAACGCATAGAGGTTGTCGTCGATAGCAACGCCGTCTTCGTATATTGCAAAGTGATGCACCCGTGCATGCTTAGCTGCCGCTATGGCAATAGCGCCTGCTGCAGCAGCAATGACGAGAGCAAGGAGAATGTTACCGAAAAGAATAGAAGCAATTGCTCCGGCAGTTGCAAGAATGCCAAGCGCCCAATACCAATCGGCGCTTTTTTCTTCGAAGCGGTACTCTCGACCCTCCCATTCAAATAACGGGGCGCGACGCATCACTAGATAATAGCACTTACTAACTGTCGAATTGTGCGGAGGAGGTGAGATTCGAACTCACGGTACCTTGCGGCACTCCTGTTTTCAAGACAGGTGCAATAGACCACTCTGCCACTCCTCCGTGTTTATTTTTCTTTGTCGCCCTCCGGTGCCGGAGCGGACTCATGCACCAGAGGATTCTTGAAGTCTTTCAAGAAAGGATAGAAATCGTTTGAACCGACTCCGTTATTATCTTTGCGGAACCACGCAAGGTAGATGATTTCAAGAACACCTACCGTATTCACAAGAATAAGAGCAACCATCCAAAGACGCTGCTTGTTGCGGGCAGCATGCCATACCGCCACCAGTTTCCAGGCAAGTGACCAGAGCGCAATGATAAGGAAGAGGAGGGCAACTAACGCGCCACCAAATCCAAAGGCGGTCCCGGCTGGGGCGATAAACATACCTTGTTCAATTGGGTTCCACATATATATGGAAGATAGCATATTTGGTACGATGGGCCATATGCGCTATCTCGGCATCGACTACGGTACTAAAAAGGTGGGAATCGCCCTTTCTGATGAGGCGGGCACTATGGGATTTCCTCATGGCATTATCCCCAATGATCAAAAACTTATGGCTACTGTCCGTGCGCTTATCGCAAAAGAAACAGTAGACGCTATCGTGATAGGGGACTCAAAGGATTTCACTGGAAGCGCAAACCCTGTCGCACAAGAGGCACGCGCCTTCGGTGAAGCGCTTCACAACGAAACTGGTCTCCCGATCTTTTACGAAGTAGAAATGCTCACCACGCAGGAAGCGCGTCGTAGTATTGATGGCGCGCATCCGCATACCGTATCAGACACGGCGCGCAAAACCCCGAAAGGGTCAGGCGCGCGCGACGCTGTGGACGCATCCGCTGCAGCGCTCATTCTTACCAGTTATCTTTCCCGCACCCATGATTAGCATTGATGAGTTTTCAAAGATTGAAGTAAAAGTGGGCACCGT
>DAORIN010000103.1:0-1807 GCA_035438545.1 Minisyncoccota bacterium
GCCCTGCTTGCACGGTCCTCCGTCTCTACCACCAATACGGCATCGATGTCTGCTTCGGTAAAGTCAAAGCGTGTACGAATAGCGGCAATAATCTCTTCCCGCGTATCGGCATCCGTCGAAAAGACCGCTTTTCGATCTACCGCTTCAAGCTTCACGATAGTTTCGTTCGTAAATATATCGGCTTCTGCCTCGGTGAGAGTCGCTCCTGCGAGATGGTCACCAAACTCCTCATCGACTATCGAGCTGAACTCATTCAGTCGTTCGTTCGCGAACGCGATACGAAGATCTTCCTTATCATGTGAGAGCGAGAGCCGGAGGTCCTCAATAGCTCTATCAACCGGGAACAAGAAGTCGCCAGGACGCGCGGCGTCCGACGCAACCGCCGTTCCTCCGACGCCGAAGAAAAATGCGAGCACAAGAGCAAGTGGAATCATAGTAGGGGTGGTAAACGCGAACGGAAAGTACGGTGACGGCATTGGGGTAGCAGGGATACCCGCTTCAACCGCAGCGACTATGCGGGCGCGTTCCGCGCTCGTAAGGTCCTGCGGTTGCGTTGCCGAAAGCACTGCTTCTATTCGTTCGTGTTCGTTATTAGGCATAGAGAGGTAGTAATTCGCGAAGCTTGGAAAGTGCGCGATGGTGCCGGACGCGCACCGCTTCTTCCTTCATACTGAGCATGGCACCGATTTCTTTGAATGAGAACTCAGACCAGTGCCGAAGTACCACAATGTCCCGTGCCGTGTCTCCGAGCTTCTTGAGCGCCAATGCAACGTCTGCATTGCGCGGCGCTTCTTGTAGAAACGCATCATCAGGAAGCATATCGGGGTCCGGAAGCGGAAGAGAACGGGTACTCCCTACTTTTGAGAGGTGCCGTTTCGTGATGGTATACACGAAGCGGTAGAACCCGGCATCTGAGCGATATTCGAATCGAGGAAGTGCATGCCAGAGAGCAATGAAGGTGTCCTGCAGGATATCTATAGCTTCTTCGCGGCTGTTAGTCCGTGAGGACACATAGCGGAAGAGTTTCCCGTCGAGTGTCTCAATGAGGGCGCGGAAGGCTGCCGCATCTAGCGCGACACTTCGCTCCACGAGCCCCTGTAAGGACACTTCGTCAGTCATGCGTAAAGGATACCCTGTACCCCTACAATGGCGAGTTTCGTCTGTTTCGTTACATCCCTACTTCTCTTCTGCCTTCTTCGCGAGAATACGTGCCATCTCCTCAGCCTGCTCTTTTCCTTTCTTAAGCTCATCCAAAAGATTCACGATCTCACGGCGCGATGCCGCCTCCCCTTCTCTTGCCTCAGTGAGCCATGCAAGCATCTGGTTAATGGTTGCCGCTAACCGTCCGATTTCATCCGGTTCCCCTGCTGAGAGATGAAGCGTGAGATCGTGTGCATCGTTTATCTTTTCTACATCCTTTGAAAGGCGCTCAACACGACTCGTAACGAGCATATCGAGTACCCCTATCATGATGATGCCGAACACGAGGAGTGCTATACCACCGAGAAGAAGGTACACATCAAGGGTGAGCGTACCTTGCGCGTAGATAGGGCGTGGCGTTTCAACGCGCAGTATCAGGATCGGCTTCTCGTATACATCTTTTATATAGGTATAGCCAGCAATCAGGTTATCGGTGTGGGGCGTCACTACCGTTGCGTCGCCTGCATCAAGACGGGCTTTTGCGCGTGCGACATCTTCCGGGAGCGTGGCGGCAGTGTAGTCATAGATATCAAGCGTGAGGTGTGTGATCTCAGCGAAGTCCGCTATCTTTACCGCATCTAAATATCGAGCAAAGGTGATTGAACCG
>DAORIN010000104.1:0-1766 GCA_035438545.1 Minisyncoccota bacterium
CTGTCCCCTACCCGCCAGGGTGCCCCTCGCTCACCTCTTTCTGCCGGCTTCTTAGGAAGTCGGCTTCTTATTACCTCCTCTACACGGAAGTACTACGTCGCGGTATAGTCCCTTTATATGACGATAGTCCAGGATGGTGACGCGGTGCTCCGCAAAAAAGCAGTACCGGTTACTGCATCAGAATTCGGTACTAAGGAATTCACCAAGATACTCAACGACATGGAGCAAGCGCTCGACTCCCAAGCCGACGGCGTTGCACTTGCAGCGCCTCAGATTGGGATTAGTAAGCGCATATTTATCGTGCGTTATGACCGCATGGCACCTCCACCTGAAGAAGGCGAAAAGGAACGCCCTGTTGAAGTCGGCGTATTCATAAACCCTGAGTTCGTACGAAAGGCGCGCAAGAAAGCTATCATGGATGAAGGCTGTCTTTCGGTCCGCGGAAAATATGGACAGACCAAGCGCCATGAACGCGCTACCGTCACCGCCCAGGACGCGTCAGGAAAGAAGTTCGAACGCGGCGGAGGCGGGATACTTGCCCAAGCTTTCCAGCATGAAATAGATCACCTCGACGGTATTCTTTTCATCGATCACGCAACAGAAGTGCACAGCGTCGATGATGCCGGCGTTCGCAAGTCACGCCGCACTGAGGGATGGATTCCTGAAGACGAAGCGCATGCATAAGCCCTTTGTATATTTTGGTACGCCGTATGTGGCGCGCGATACACTCGCCATTCTCGTTGAACGTGGCTATACGCCAGCGCTCGTCGTATCCACTCCCGACGCACGTCGTGGACGAGGCATGGAGCTACAACCATCAGAAACAAAAGCATGGGCCACAGAAAAGAATATTCCGGTGATAACACCTGAAAAACTCACTCCGGTAGTGATTGAGGAGATTAGAGCGACGAAAGCAGAGTTTGCTATCGTGGTCGCATACGGAAAGATTCTTCCCCTCCCCATATTCGATATATTTCCAAATGGCATTCTAAACATCCACTACTCTCTATTGCCTAAATATAGAGGCGCTTCCCCGGTAGAGTCAGCGCTCCTTGCGGGAGAAACCGTGACGGGGGTTTCTATACAAAAAATGGTACATGAGCTTGATGCCGGTGATATCGTGGCGGCACGCGAGGTAGCGATTACCCCTACGGAGACGACACGGGAGCTACGTCCGCGACTCATACAGGAGGGAGCAGAGCTGTTAATTGATATTTTGCCTTCGTTTGAGGCGGGCACCCTCTCTTCAATTGCGCAGGACCCTGCTGCGGTGACGTATGCAAAAAAGATAGCGAAAGAAGAAGGTCAGCTCGATCTTAGCGGAGACGCCCGTACTAACTGGAACAAGTACCGTGCCTATGCGGAGTCTCCGGGTACGTTCTTTTATGCTGATAAAAATGGAACACCAGTGCGCGTGAAGATAAAGAGCGCCACCTTTGTCGATGGCGTGTTTATGCCTGACCGGGTAGTACCTGAAGGAAAGAAAGAAATGGCGTACGCGGACTTCGTGCGCTAGTAGTCGATATCAAAGATCTTACGGGGAGAACGGTGCCCCGAGATAAGGCGAATCTTTTGAATCTTCACGCCAAGCTCTTCCGCAATTAATTGCTTCACACGGTCATTCGCCAACCCTTGAGAGGCTGGTTCTTTTACGGATATGGAGTACGTCTTCTCATCCGTTTGGATAACGGATTCCTTCCGGCTCCCCGGCTTTACCTGAACGCGCACGTAGGTCATTTTCCGAACCCTTGGAGAAACTGCTTCAC
>DAORIN010000105.1:0-1762 GCA_035438545.1 Minisyncoccota bacterium
TGAGGCTATGGCGCAAGCTGCTGTAGACCGATGGGATGGCAAGGAAATGGATGGCCGTATGCTCTCCGTTTCTTTCGCTCGCCCCCAGGGTGATCGCCCTCCTCGCGAAGGCGGTTTCGGCGGCGGTAACCGTGGCGGTGGTCGCGGCGGCTTCGGCGGCGGTGATCGCGGTGGCTACGGCGGTAATGATCGCGGTGGTTACGGAGGCGGTAGCTACTAAGCTCCCTTCAAAGAAAAACCCCGGCATATGCCGGGGTTTTTCTTTTTAGTTTTTCTTTCCAAGTCTTTTTCCAATTTCTTCTTTAGTAGCCGATTCAACAACTTTAAGACCAAACCCGCTAATATTCTGACTTGGTCGGGTATTTGAGTTCGTACCGTCCTTGCGAAGCAGATACCCTTCACTATCGAGTTCACCTGAAAATTCTCGATTGAAATATTCAGAGTCTGCACTCTTGAGATAATTCAGTGCCGCCTGCTGAAATATAGGACCGTACACTTCGTGCGACTCCATCTGCTCAAAACTCAAATCTTCGTATCCGTACCGAGGAGAACCAGGTTCGCTGTTTGTATTTTCTGGTGACATAAGACAATAGTAACCTAGATTATTTACCTGGCCAGGTATCCCCTATCGGGAGCGGCACTTTCTGACCGAATGTCTTCTCAAGGAGCGATAGCGGAATGCCAGTATCTTGACCAGTTACGGTATTCTTGAATATCAACGTCGGCTCTACAATCTGGGTTGGATTGCTTGCCACCGGATAGAGCCACTCTACTAACGGGTGCGTAACGCCGTTTATGATGAGTGCGTCCTCGCGGAGCTCGGCGGTTTCAACCTTTTCAAATCCAGGCACCGTGAGCGGCGCACGCTGTGCAGGACGTAATTCGAACTTAAACGGCATACGCTATCCGCAGGTACTCGTAGAGCCGTGGTTCGCTCCTAGCACCTCTCGTTTCTTTCCTTCTGCGTGCCATCCCATCAAGTTCGCAAGCACCTGGATAAAGGAACCAACGCCGGCGATAGAGAGGATGAGGAGTACCGGCCACGCAAGCGGCGTTGCGTAGTACCCGAACACCACAAAGAAAGAGAACCAGAGGCCAGCACACCACGGGCACGAGAGAAGGCTGTGGAGCGTACCAAGGAAGCTGTCGTGCTTCGGGTGCGCGACTGCGTCACGCATGAACTTCGTAATGCTGTCGTAGCAGAAGAGACGGACCAAGCGGAAGGTGGCAAGCGCCATCAAGATGTAGTCGCCCACCGGAATATCACGATACAGGTGACCGTCCTCATAGAGCCAGAAGACTCCCTTGAGGAGGACGGCGGCGAAGAAAAGGGCGAACACGATGTTCCAGAAGGCAGATTTGAGCGTTGTCATGCAAAGAGTGTACCATCAGGGAGTGGCACTTGACCCCAAGGATGTGGAGGCGCTTCGCAGGGAGAAATACGGGAACAATGCTGCGGCAGATATGACCGCGGACCTAGCACGCCTCCGTAAAGGCGAGCCGCTTGCCTATGTCATTGGGAACATTCCCTTTCTCGGACTCACCATCGACCTCTTCTCCCACCCGTTGATTCCCCGCCCTGAAACAGAGTGGTGGGTCGAAGAACTTGCCAGCCATATCGGTGACAAGCAGTTCAAGGTACTGGATCTCTGTGCAGGCTCCGGCGCTATCGGTCTTGCCCTTCTGAAGCTCTGTCCGAATGTGCAGGTATCCTTTGGTGAACTGATGGAAGAGCATGATGCGGTTATCAAAAAGAATATAA
>DAORIN010000106.1:0-1761 GCA_035438545.1 Minisyncoccota bacterium
AACACCTCAGAGGCCGAGCTCATTGCTGAACGTGATGCGTGCCTTGCAACAGCTCGCGCTCGTGATGCGTATGCAAGAAGCGCGAAGGATGATAACGGCAGAATGCTTTTCTCCACCGGCGCACAGTGCGCCCGTCGAGATGCTGCCAGAATTCAAGCGCGCATCACCTAGCTCAAGTCCTCTGCTTGAGAAAAACGCGTCAGGGTCCGGCCCGACGCGTTTTTCCATGCCTGTTATACTGTGCGCTATGCATCAGTCCCTCTATCGCGCGTATCGGCCCCAGAAGTTCTCTGAGGTTGCTGGGCAAGATCAGGTCACGGGTCCGCTCCAGGAGCAGCTCAAGACCGGAACTGTAGCGCATGCCTATCTTTTCTCAGGGTCGCGTGGTCTCGGAAAGACCTCTGTTGCCCGCATCTTCGCCGCAGCCTTGCATGTATCAGAGAATGATTTGTATGAGATCGACGCAGCAAGTAATAACAGCGTCGATGATATTCGCGCGCTCGCAGAAAATATCTACACGCTTCCGTTTGAAGGGAAGTACAAACTTTATATTCTCGACGAAGCACACATGCTCTCTAAAGGGGCATGGAATGCGTTTCTCAAAACGCTTGAGGAACCACCAGCACATGCCATCTTCGTGCTTGCGACTACCGAGCTTGAGAAAGTACCAGAAACGGTGCGGAGTCGCTGCCAGGTATTTGAATTCAAAAAACCGACTCGCGCTGGTCTCGTGAAGCTCGTCTCGTCTGTCGCTAAGAAAGAGGGATACACCCTTGAAGCGGGCGTAGCGGATCTTGTGGCGCTTCTGGCTGATGGCTCCTATCGCGACGCGCTTTCGATACTAGAGAAAATATTTTCTGTTTCAGGAAATAAGACCATTACGCGTAGTGAAGCAGAAAAAGCGACGGGAGCACCGAAGTCCGCCCTGGTTGCGGCATTTGTTGAGGCGCTCGGGGAAGGAAACGCTGACAAAGCCCTTACCGCAGTACGGAATACTACGGACGAAGACGTTGATATGGCGCTCTATCTATCGCTCGTGCTCGAGCAGATACGCACCGTGCTTCTCGTGCGTCACGCGCCAGAACTCCGCAAATCACTTCAGGTAGAGCTTGGTGAGGAGTACGCGGCACTTGAAGCGCTCGCTATGAACAAAGAATCAAAGCTCACGCATCACACCCTTACAGCATTACTCGATGCCTCATCACGTATCCGCTTCTCACCGGTGCCAGCGCTTCCCATAGAGCTCGCGGTGTTCGAACTATTTGGAGAATGAAGGCGGCAGTATCCAAACTACAACTTCTGTTAGCGCTCCTCTTTGTCGGAGCAGCCGGATACGTTCTCTACACACAGGCCGCCCCACTCCTTATTCCGCCCTGCAAAGAACCTATTGAGTATTCAGTAGGAACAGTTGATCCACGCTTCGGTATTTCACAAAGTCAGTATGAGCGAGCGTTAGCCACGGCTGCAGCAGTATGGAATACCGAAGCAGGGCGCACGCTCGTGACGCTTGGAGCGGGAGCAGACACCATTCCGGTATCCCTTGAATATAGCGACGTGCAGAGGGCGACAGAACTCGGGAAGAACATCGATGCCGAGCAGTCTTCGTATGACGCAAAGAAAGCAGAGGTGAATGCACTGCGTGATGACTTCTCAGCAGCGAAAGCTCAGTATGAGCGTTCTGCCGCATCATATGAAAAACGCACTGCTGCGTATGAGAAAGAGGTAGCGTACTGGAACTCCCAAGGAGGCGCTCCTACAGAA
>DAORIN010000107.1:0-1760 GCA_035438545.1 Minisyncoccota bacterium
CGCCCATGACTAAGTTCTGGAGCTTCTTCATACACCGCCATCACTTCACGGTCTTCCTGATGATCGTGCTCGTGATCGCAGGCCTCTACGCGGTCTCCACTATCCCGAAAGAATCGACGCCTGATATCGCCATCCCGCTTGGCATTGTCTCTACCGCGCTCCCCGGTGCATCAGCATCAGATGTTGAGCGCCTCGTCACGGACAAGATAGAGGACGCGGTGCTTTCGGTAGAAGGAGTATCAAAAGTGACGTCGTCGTCCGGCGACGGGTTCTCTTCTATTTCTGTAGAGTTCGTAGCGTCCGCAAACATTGAGAAATCCATCCAGCTCCTCAAAGATGCGGTGGATACCGCTAAAGGCGACCTTCCCGAGGAAGCCACCGACCCGGTCGTGTCTGACGTTAACTTTGCCGATCAGCCTATCCTCATCGTCTCAGTCTCAGGCGCGCTCGCTCCGGCAGAACTCACGCACTTGGGACAAGCTGCAAAGGATGAGGTGGAGCGCGTCCCGGGCGTCGCCTCCGTTGCGCTCTCTGGGGTGCGCGCACGCGAGGTACAGGTCATTATTTCTGAAGCGAAGCTTCGTCAGTTCGGTCTTACCCCTTCTCAAGTGACGGGGGCTATTGCTGCGGCAGGGTTCGGAAGTCCTGCCGGCACCATCACCGTTGATGGGATTGAGTACGGCGTGCGCTTTGACGCTGGCATCTCCACCACCGAAGACGTCGAGAACGTGTACCTTCAGGGCGCAGGCGCTCCTATTCGTGTGCGCGACGTAGCTAGGGTCATTGATGGCCTAGAAGATCCCTCAAGCTACTCACGTGTGAGCGTTAACGGCACACCCGCAAACCCGTCCCTTACCCTTACCGTAAGCAAGAGTCGCGGTGGCAACATCGTCGAGACGGCAGAACGCGTGAAGGACAAGCTTGAGGAGATGCGCGCTACTGGCGTCCTTGCAGGAACCGATATCGTCGTGTCGTACGACGGCGCTGAAGAAGTTGATAAATCACTCTCTGAACTCACCAAGGCAGGGTTTGAAACTATCGTGCTCGTTATGCTCGTCTTGTTCGCCACCTTGGGCTGGCGCGAAGCATTCGTCGCTGCAGCCTCCATTCCCCTTTCATTCTTGATAGCGTTCATCTTCATGCTCGCTACCGGCAATACACTGAATAACGTGTCGCTGTTCTCCCTTATTCTCGCTATCGGTATTCTCGTGGACTCCGGCATCGTGGTGGTAGAAGCGTTCCATACCCGTCTTAAAAAGCTTGGCGCTCATGACGCTGCCGTTGCTGCGCTTCGCGAATACGCGTGGCCACTCATAGCCGGTACCTTCACGACCATCGTCGTGTTCATTCCGCTCTTCTTCCTTTCGGGCATCATGGGTAAGTTCCTCGCTTCTATCCCCTACACGGTTATCTTCGTGCTTCTTGCTTCTATCTTTGTGGCACTTGGATTCGTTCCTCTTCTTTCAGTCATGTACGTAAAAGACGACACGCGCGAAGAGGAACGCCGCCAGGAACGCTATAACCGTGTGGCACAGGCGTGGTACCGCGATTTCCTCCATGGCTTCCTTGCGAACAAGCGTAACCAGAATCGTTTCCTCTGGGCGATGGGACTTCTATTTATTGTTGCGCTTGCGCTTCCGGCTACGGGACTGTTGAAAGCAATTCTTTTCCCGGGAGATGACTTTGACTATGCCTACATAAACATTGAGACGCCGCAGGGCACGGATCTTGCGGTCACTGACCTTGCCGTGCGTGAAGTA
>DAORIN010000108.1:0-1757 GCA_035438545.1 Minisyncoccota bacterium
CTTCGACTATGCGTACATAAACATTGAGACGCCGCAGGGCACGGACCTTGGAGTTACTGACCTTGCCGTACGCGAAGTGGAAGAGGTCCTCTATGCCGATCCTGCCATTGAGTCCTTTGTGACCGTGGTTGGTTCGGGAAGTTCCCTTTCGGGCGGGTTTGAGGGCGCTGGAAGCGGCAGCCAGATAGCGAACATAACGGTGAACCTTCCGAAAGGCCACAAAGAGACGAGCACGGAGTTTGTCGCGCGGTTGCGTGACGATCTTAAGTCGGTAGACTCCGCCATCATTACGGTAGGAGAGCCTGCGGGCGGCCCGCCGGCAGCATCCCCTATCGCTATCACCTTCTCAGGGGACGACCTGGGTGCCCTCACTACCGCCGCTGATACCGCCGCAAACACACTCTCAGAGATTCCGAACGTCATTAATATCTCCGCTTCTACCAAGGACTCAAGCGCAGAGTTCGTGGTGAAGCTTGATAGCGCGAAGGCTGCTGAGCAAGGCGTGTCAGCGCCCGCAGTAGCGGAGATACTTCGCGTCGCACTCTTTAGCACCAAAGCAACCTCTATTCGCACCGGTGGGGATGATATAGAGGTGCGCGCAAAGCTCGACCTGAATCCTGACTACGCGGACCCGTCTCAGACCACGCACGTCTCCATTGATGCGGTGCGTTCCCTAACGGTGAACGGAGCGAACGGCCCCGTGCCGCTTGCCTCTATCGCGACCATAACGTACGAATCCGCGCAGCATGCTATACGCCATGAAGCGGGTACCCGCATCATGTCGGTCTCAGCTGAGGTCGCCCCGGGCGGAAACGCTATTGAAGCAACGGCAGAATTCAATAAACGCTTCACGGAGGATAAACTTCCTGCGGGTGTTGTTATCGCGCAGGGTGGCGAGACCGAGGACGTGCAGAAGTCCTTCTTCGAACTCATCATCGCGCTCTTTGCAGGAGCCGCACTCATGCTTTCTATTCTCGTGCTTGAGTTCAACTCATTCCGTCACTCGTTCTACCTGCTTCTCATCATCCCGCTCTCCCTTATCGGCGTACACGCCGGCCTCACCCTTATGGGTCAGCCGCTCTCGCTCACCTCAATGCTCGGCGTCATCGCGCTTGCCGGCGTCATCATTAACCACGCCATCATTCTGATGGACTCTATCGCGCGTATTCATAAAGAGCGCAGTGAACTCTCGCTTGAGGAAGTGGTGGTTGAGGCAGCCGCAACGCGTCTACGCCCTATCCTTCTCACTACGGTAGTGACCGTCGTGGGTATGCTTCCGCTTGCCTTTGCGTCGCCATTCTGGGCACCGCTCGCCTTCGCTATTATGTTCGGTCTCGCCTTCTCACTTCTCCTCACGCTCGTGCTTATCCCGATGCTCTACTACCGCTGGCCAGGAAAGGCGACGCGTCAGCACTACGACATGGCAGAACAAGAGCCGTCATAGCCGACTCGTTGTCTTCCTTTATTCCTTATCGGTTCTATCGTGCACCCAGAACTGGAGCGCGCGCTCCATACGATTTGAGCGTTTCATCTCGGTTGAGGTGCTCGTCGTCGCTTCCGTCATGAGCGTTGCCGCTTTCATCAGCATAGGGGCAGCTTCCGTGGTTACAGTGGCATCTGCCACTACCTCAGGGCGCACATCGTCTGCATTCACCGCAATAATCACTTCTTTACCGGTGGTCTCCGTAATGCGACGAGCTGAGGTGAGCGCGGCGTATGCGCGGTATGCGCGGCGTTCAATGGAACGATACTCGTCT
>DAORIN010000109.1:0-1660 GCA_035438545.1 Minisyncoccota bacterium
CCCTCAAGTACGGCAATGCCAAGGCGATCAAACCCTGGGTCTATCGCAAGAATACGCATGCAGGTATTGTCCCACACTGCTTTCCACCCCTCCTACACAACTATTCGCTCGTGTTTTCGTAGCCCTCAGCGTTTGTGAAGACTTCCTGCACGTCGTCATGCTCGTCGAGAAGGTTTAACAACTCACCAAGCTTTGTCTCGTCGTCACCGGTAACGGTCATCTTTGGTTCGTTTGCAGCATAGCGGCCATCAGGAGATTTCGTGAATGCCCATGCAGCACTTCCGACTGCACCGAGCGCGTAGTCGTTTGACGATAAGAGGTGCTTTATCTCCTGCGTCGTACGATTGCGGTTATCGGTAACGGCAGTGGCAATTATTGCGACGCCGCCCGGGCCATAGCACTCGTATACAACTGCCTCGAGATCACCCGAGTCTTTGGAGGTACCTTTAGTGATTGCGCGTTCAATATTGTCTTTGGGCATATTCGCTGCCTTTGCGCGAGCGATGACCGCCGCAAGGGAAGGGGAGGACATATTTCCTGCCGCCTTCTTCGACTCAAGCGCTATCTCTCGAGCAAACTTTGAGAAGACACGCGACTTGGCTGCGTCGCTTACTCCCTTCTGTCGCTTAATTTGTGACCATTTTGAGTGACCAGACATGGTTGGTATTATTCTACAGATGTCACTATTTGAACATCTCCGACCAAATCAGGACTCGCGCGACTACGTACGACCTGCGGAAGCACCTAGCCCATTCTCCGCTGAAGTACTTGAGAGGGATGCGGACACGGTGTATGTGAAAACACGCCCGAGCGGCACGGTTATTACGTTTCGTCTCGTGTTCATAGACGCCGCGACTCAGAAAGAAAGCACAGAGAACCAGGAAGCCTTTCTGCTGTCTGCACGAACGGCGGCAGATTTTAAAAAGTACGGAGGCTCGACCATGCTCGTATTACCGCACCCCTATTTTGCGGCTCAGCAGAAAGAGGCACAGGAGCAAACAGAGGAAGTTCAGAAAGAGTCCGGATGGAGTGTCACCACACCGGAATATCTTGCGAAACAGCTCGACATTCCGGTCAAAGAATACGTAGCTGCCCAGCAGGTTGCGTATGACACGCTTCAGAAAGCGTACGAAGTTCCCGCTGATTTCAGCGGCTTTTAGAACGAAACACCGTCACGCAAATATCGTGAACCTTTTTCCGTAAGGGTACGTCCGCGAGGGGAACGTTCGATAAACCCAAGGCGAAGGAGATACGGCTCGTACACATTCTCTACCGTGTCTGGGTCTTCGTGGAGCGCTGACGCAAGTGCGCGTATACCAGCAGGGCCTCCTTTAAACCCGCCTTGAAGGGTTTCAAGATAGCGGCGGTCATCCTTGGTGAGACCAAGCGGATCAATACCAAACATCTGGCAGGCAAGGTCACACACCTCAGGTGTGAGTTCTTTCTCATGTACCTGCGCATAGTCACGCACGCGTTTTAGAAGTGCGTTTGCAACGCGCGGAGTAGCGCGGCTTCGGCCTGCGATCATCTTCACTACTTCAGCAGGAACCGAAAGACCAAGTATGCCTGCCGAACGTTTGATGATGGCACGCAGGTCTTCGTCAGAATAAAAGTCGAGCTGATACACGCCGCCTCCAAAGCGTGAGCGAAGCGGTCCCGA
>DAORIN010000110.1:0-1639 GCA_035438545.1 Minisyncoccota bacterium
GTAATAAGAAGCCGACTTCCTAAGAAGCCGGCAGAAAGAGGTGAGCGAGGGGCATCCTGCGGGATGCTGGGTTGGGCGGATGCCCCAAGCTCTGTGTCGAGGCGGACGAGGGGGGAAACCGTCCCTTCCACGACACTAGGGTCATGCTACGCCCGCTGAGCGTCGGGTCAATGGAGGTAGGTGCATAACTTATATAAAAGAAAACCGATGCCTTGAGGGGCATCGGGTTTTTCACGGGCGCCGGGCGGAGGCACACATAGGGCCTACCAGGAAATCAGCACGAATGATTCCTGCGACTCACTGTCTCACGAATGGAGATGGACATCGACGCCAGCGCGTTCAAATAACAAGAGGGCAATGAGTGCGAGGCTGCGAGGGGCTAAATTGCCTCGCACTCACGCTTGCCGGGCGAAGAAAGGGACCCGGCTACGCGCATCCTAGGGTGTGCTTCGCTCCACGTCAATGCCGATTAAAACGGATTGTCCTTCTGGTGCTTTTTGGGATCTATCTCCCACCAGAACTTTTTACTGAAATTCTTTGCTTTTTCACACACACTTTTGAGGTAATAGAGGTCTTTGGTGGGAATGCCTTCCAGAATGCGTCCCATACGCGGCATGGTGAGCATAGGAAGTTTTGCATGCGCGCGTGACGCATTCAGATACGTCATGAAATAGCGCATTAATTCGCCGCGCTCGGTTTTGCGGCTCGTATCTTTGGCGACGCCCGGAAGGATGTCGCCGATGCGCTTCATAGAGGAATTTCAACGACCGTCTTTCCGTCACCAATGATAGTTGAGGAAGCGGTGTAAAGCGCCGCACCGATGTTCGGTCCTTTGAAAAGGGGCGCGAAGAACTGCGGCTCACGCGGGTCAACCTCGACAACGAAGACGAGATTTCCTGCAGCGACCACGAGCGCGTCATCGCGTCCCGGGAAGGGAGACACCGAGCGTATCGCATCTTTAGCGGTATAGATGAGAGTAGAGGCGCAACCTTCAGTGCCTGGAGCGCAAAGATACTCAGGGAGCATGGCGCAGGAAGAAGTGGCGGCGTCAGCAATGAGACGTGGACCCGATACTGAGAGAAGGGTGCAGCCGTCGTTTACTACGAGCGGTGCGGCCTTCGTCGGAAGCTTCTGTGTGCGTATGAGATTCATTGCTTTCGTCGCCTCAGCGCCGGTGAGACCCGTGCCCATAACATCAACAGGGACGAGTACTGGTGCGATGACGGTATCGTTAGCAGCAGTTATAGAGAACAGCTCATTCCATGGTTGATAATCTGGAGCGTCGACAATGACGGTGTGGGTGCCGGGAAGAAAGGTCGTCTTCGCTGTACCGTCCTTCGCGTAGATGCGGCGTGCCTGATCAAGATAGACGGCGGTGCCGTCAGGCAGATCAGTGAGGACGAGGGTCCCTACGCGCGTGATACCTGCCTGATCAAGACGGTAGCCTGCGAGGTAGCCCGCAAAACTAAGAAGGAGTAGTACTACAACGAGCACTACGATCCAGTATGACTTTGCGATAGAGAGAGCTTTTTCCATGAAAGAAGTTGAGTGATTAGTAAAAGAGTGAGCGGCTACCCACCGGCGGACTCTATCGACGCGCCAATAGAGCGAAGGCGTGCGACGAGGTCTTCATACCCGC
>DAORIN010000111.1:0-1576 GCA_035438545.1 Minisyncoccota bacterium
ATAAGGCCAGCAACGCTCTTCACGCCGCCATCAGCCAATGCTGACGCGGTGCGCGTTGAGATGCCGAGCTCATCAATCTTGAGCTTTGATGGGTCCTTACCAACGGTAGGAGTGCCACCGATGAGGCCAGATACCTCAGAAGCGGTCTCTACTTCCTCCTGGAAGCCGATAACGGACTTCAACTGGTGGATCATGATCTCAATAGACTTCTCAAGTGCCTCGCGTGGCGTAACGGTGCCGTTGGTTTCAATAAGAATGCGGAGGCGGTTGAAGTCGGTGCGATCACCAACGCGCATGTTCTCTACTTCGTAGTTCACGCGGCGAATTGGGGTGAAGGTGGCATCAAGCGCAATAGTGCCGATGTCTACCTTTTCCTTGGTGAGCTGCTCACGAGCAATGTAGCCGAGGCCACGCTCAATCGTTGCTTCAAGTTCAAAGCCTGCCTTACCAGAAATCTCGCAGAGGTAGGCCTCTGGGTTTGAGATGGTGACCTGGGTAGGGAGCGTAAAGTCAGCGGCAGTAATTTTGCCCGGACCCTTTGCAATAAGCTTTACGGTCTGACCTTCGTCTCCGTGAAGCACAAAGTGTACGCGGCGGAGGTTCAAGAGAAGCTCCATGACGGACTCACGTACGCCGTCGATAGTTGCAAACTCATGCGCGACATCCTCAATCTTGACTGAGGTGATAGCAGCGCCGGGGAGCGATGAAAGGATAATGCGGCGGAGGCTGTTCCCGAGGGTATGACCGTAACCTGGATAGAGTGAATCTATCTCATAAACGCCCTGGAGTCCCTCTTCAGAGACAACGCGGGGCTTAGACGGAAGAGTGATTTGGTATTCCATAACGCAATCGTAGTTACCTAGTTTATAAATTAACGGCTATAGAACGAAAGCACGGCAACCAAGTCGCCAGCCGGATCAGCCGCCTCCTTGGTAGGAAGCGTTGAAACGCCGCCCTCCATCGCTTTCGGATTCCACGAAAGCCACGAAGGAAGCGGACGGTCCATGAACTTCTCCGCAAACCCTGCGAAGAGTGCTGCTTCCTTCGAGCCCTCGCGTATAGCGATGCGATCGCCGATGCGGATAGCACGGGAAGGAATAGTCGTCTTCGTACCGTTTACGGTGAGGTGACCATGAGAAACCATCTGGCGAGCCGCACGGCGCGTTGGAGCGAGTCCAATGCGGTACGCGATGTTATCAAGGCGCATTTCAAGCAACTGGTGGAGCATCGCTGCAGGAGTCATGGACTTTGCGAGCATTGCTTCCTTGATGTAGTTAGAGAACTGGCGCTCAGAAAGGCCGTACGTGAAGCGTACCTTCTGCTTCTCGAGAAGCTGCTTGCCGAATTCAGACGCACCGCGTCCGCGGCCACGCTTCTTGTTCTTCGCAGCGCGTTCAGCCGCAAGTGCAAACTTCTGCGTCTGCGTCTTCTCGAAGACGGTTGCGCCGAGGCGCTTTGCGATCTTGTACTTGGATAGAGTCTTCATATACGAGGATTAGACGCGACGAGGCTTAGGCGGACGTGGGCCGTTGTGAGGAATCGGCGTCATGTCCTTAATAGCGCGGATAGCGATGCC
>DAORIN010000112.1:0-1572 GCA_035438545.1 Minisyncoccota bacterium
CTTCAATCTGGCGAATGCGCTCACGCGTCACTCCGAACTCCTTCCCTACTTCTTCCAAGGTGTGATAGATACCGTCAAGAAGACCGTGGCGCATCTCAAGAATCTTACGCTCCTTCGGAGAAAGATCGTCGAGAATGTCCCGGACCTGTTCGGTCAGAATACGTTCTGAAGACTCCTGAATAGGCGACGGAATCTTATCGTCCGCGATGAAGTCGCCAAGTGTGGATTTCTCATCATCGTCCGAACCAATTGGGTTCTCAAGAGAAAGAGTATCCTGATTAATCTTTTCAATCTGATACACCTTATCTACCTCAATACCCATCTCTACGGCCACCTCTTCAGGCTGTGGGTCGCGACCAAGGGTCTGAGCGAGACGACGGGAGACCTGCTTGTACTTCGCAATGGTTTCCACCATGTGCACCGGAATACGAATGGTGCGGGACTGGTCAGCAAGTGCGCGCGTAATAGCCTGGCGAATCCACCAGGTGGCGTAGGTGGAGAACTTGAAGCCCTTCTTCCAGTCGAATTTATCAACGGCCTTGAAGAGACCGAGGTTCCCTTCCTGAATGAGGTCGAGAAGCGTGAGATCAGGAGAGCGTCCTACGTACTTCTTGGCGATAGACACTACGAGACGAAGGTTGCTTCTTGCAAGAATGTTGCGTGCCTCATCATCCCCCGCATCAATGCGCTTAGCGAGTTCGCGTTCTTCTGACGCGGTGAGAAGCGGATACTGACCAATCTCCCGCAGGTAAATCTGAATGGAGTCATAGGAAGCTGACTCGCGCCCTTTGATGTTGCGGGTCGCAAGATACTGGTCAGTGGCGTCCTCAAGCATGCCGCCTTCAAGAATGTCGATGCCTGCGGTTGAGAAGCGTTCATAGAGCTCATCAAGGAAGGAGATGTTGTCTTCGATGTGCGGGAACTCCTTCAAGATTTCGCTGTACGTAATGTAGCCGCGCTCCTTACCCTTTTGGATAAGCATCTCTGCCTTGTTACCCCGCTCACCGGCAGCCTTCGCCTTTGCTCCCTTTACGGCAGCGCGCACGACTGCCTTCATCTTCTTTTTAGCGACCACTTTCTTTACCGCCTTTTTAACAGGATGTTTCTTTGCGGCCTTTTTGACTACCTTTTTCTTAGTACGAGAAACTGCTTTCGCCTTCGGGCGCGCGGGAGCTTTCTTTTTTTTCATAGGTTTTGCCATGGTGAAGGTGGTTAAGTGAAAAATGCGTTAACCGAGTGTCGCTAGTCGGGCTGATATTTCTTTGCAGTCCGTGAGTGCTCTACGCATCGCCTCATCGTCTTTTGCGGACTCAGCATGCCGCAGGCGCGCCGTTGCATCCCGTAGTTTTTCGGTCAGCACGGTTCGTTCAAATGCGCGCACAAGATCATCCCCTGCATTCTCAGAAGGCGTCTCTCCGAAGAGAAGACCGGCCTCGAAAAGGGCGCGCTCTGGGATAGCATGATCCGCAGGAGGCGTACCGATAATTCGAGCGTACTCGTCCGAGAGGCGTTTTGCAAGGGGGGTTCCCGCATAAGCGTCGATAGCCGCAAGTATGAGGAGGCCACGGGCAG
>DAORIN010000113.1:0-1572 GCA_035438545.1 Minisyncoccota bacterium
CTCGTCAGCGAGTCCTTTGTCGGTCTGTACCGTCGCGATGTTCGGGTTCATAAGCACAACGGCAATTCCCTCTTCTTTGAACGCCTTTATCGCTTGAGAGCCGGAATAGTCGAACTCACCGGCCTGGCCGATACGGAGCCCTCCTGAACCGAGCAACAAAATTTTCTTAGGCTTGGTCATATCTTTTTTGCTTTCGCGACGTCGGCGAAGAATTCTTCAAAGAGCCATTGGGTGTCGGTGGGCCCGGGAGCAGCTTCTGGGTGGAACTGTACTGAGCGCCATTTCTTCGTGGTGTGACGAATACCTTCCACGCTGCCGTCATTGGCGTTGGTGAACCACACCTTCCAGTCCTCAGGGAGTGTTTTTGGATCGATGGCGTATCCATGATTCTGCGAGGTGATGTAGGTGCGCTTAGTGCCGGTCTGTATCGTGCAAGGCTGATTCTGTGAGCGATGACCGTATTTGAGTTTGTAGGTCGACGCTCCCGCTGCCATCGCCATGAGCTGCGTGCCAAGACAAATACCAAGCATTGGTGTGTCCTTAGCAAATGCCTTTTTGATATTTGCTACGGCGGCACCACACACACTCGGGTCCCCAGGGCCGTTACTAATAACGACGCCATCGTATGCTTCGGTGGTGAAGTCATAGTCCCACGGGACGCGTATGACGCGAACGCCAGGGCGCTCCAGGAAGCGGGCGATGTTTTCTTTTGCGCCACAATCAACGAGGACGATAGTGGTGTCCCCTTTGCCTGTTATGGTTTTCTTTTGTGTTGAAACCTTAGCCACAAGGTTCTCTGTATTTGGGTCAACAAATTTTCCTTTCTTACCCGTGAACGAAAGCTGTCCAAGCATCACACCTTCTTCGCGCAAGCGCTTCGTTATCGCCCGCGTGTCCACTCCCGTTATCGCTGGCACCTTATTGCGCTTCAACCACGCAGACAGCGACTCTTTCGCTGAGTGGTGCGAATAGGCTTCTGAGTATTCCGAGACCACAAGACCGGCAGCGTGAATCTTTTTTGATTCCCAGAACTTCTCATCCGGTACACCATAGTTTCCTACAAGCGGATAGGTGCACACGAGAATTTGACCGGTGTAGGAGGGGTCAGACAGACTTTCTACGTAGCCGACCATGCCGGTGGTGAACACTGCCTCACCAGTAGCAGACACGGGAGCACCAAAACTTTCTCCTTCGAACACCGAACCGTCTTCGAGATAGAGCTTCATAGATAAAAAGAAACCTCCCGTGGGGAGGTTTCTTCTATAACGCTCGAGGAGGTCATTAAAGCCCTAGTATAGAGGGCGTAGCGCATCCGTCAAACATACTGTGGATAGCGGTACTCACGCATGAGAGCTCGGCGCATACTAGTGCCAAGCTGCAATCCGGCAGTGAGCACCCTGGGAGATTCCTCATGCGTGCCTTTGTATGTGCCCTTGCCCTACTTCTGGCACCTGCTTCAGTGCAGGCGCAGACCACTGACGTGCTCCCGCACTTCAGCCAAACCTATCAAAGTATCGTCTGCAACAACGAAGCAGCGGCCATTCATCTTGGGAACTACTACTTTGCCCCCAT
>DAORIN010000114.1:0-1569 GCA_035438545.1 Minisyncoccota bacterium
AGAACTCGAGCCGTTCCGCAAAACTGATTATTTGTATGCAGAAGAGAAGCGTGTGGCTGAAGAGCGACTCGAGGCTCAGTACAAAAAGCGCACGAACGCCGCAACCGTTGCCATCATTCGTCCTGCCGCTATCACCGGTCCTCGTGGCCGCTTTATGCGTATTCGTTTTGGACTCCAGTCAGCACTCTCTGGAAGTTTGAAGGGTCAGAAGTCGTTTCTGTATGACCTCATCTCGCTCATGGTGTCGTGGGTCCCGGTAACGCCCAAGTGGCTTCGCCAGTATGTCCACGAAGATGACATTGTCGCTGTGACGCTTCGTCTTGCGTTTGATGAGGTGCCCGTCAAATACGAGGCGTTCAATATCGCGCCACCAGGGCCCGCAGTGTTTGGCGCTGACATGGCGCGAGCCGTGGGGAAGCGCACCGTGAATATGCCGCCCTGGCTCATTCGTATCGCGTTCTGGATCATGTGGCACATCTCTCGCGGAAAGATTCCTACGGCGGAAGGGAGTTGGAAAGGGTACTCGTACCCGATAGCGGTAGATGGCTCTAAAGCAACGCGCTTACTTGGTATCAAGTATTCGTACGAAAGCTATGACGCGTTCTACTACACCAACGGTACGTACGAGTCTGAAGTCCCAGAACCGCTTCGCCGTCACAAGGATGCATAATGAGGATATGAAAAAAGTAGTCGTTACTGGCGGCGCGGGATTTATTGGTTCACATCTCTGTGAAGCACTGCAGGCTGCAGGATACGACACACATGCAGTCGACAATCTTGCGAACGGACACCGCGAAGATGTTCCTGAAGGAGTCACGTTCCATGAAGTAGATGTGCTTGATACCGAAGCGCTTCTGCCGATAGTAGAGAACGCGCACGCCGTCTTCCATCTTGCAGCACTTCCGCGCGTGCCGTTCTCGTTTGATCATCCGGTAGAGAGTCACCGAGCAAATATCGATGGCACCTTCTCAGTGCTTATGGCCGCTCGCGACGGTAAGGTACGTCGCGTTATTTATGCCGCTTCAAGTTCTTCGTATGGCGACCAGCCCACACTTCCATTTACCGAAGACATGCAGCCAGCACCGATGAGTCTCTACTCCTTTCAAAAGTTAGTCGGTGAAGAATATGCACGACTCTTTTCAAGTAACTATGGACTCAAGACCGTATCGTTACGGTTCTTCAGTGTGTATGGCCCGAAGATGCGCCCCGATGGCGGCTACGCGTTAGCAATACCCAAATTCTTGAAGTGCATCAAAGACGGCGTGAAGTGTCCGGTCACCGGTGACGGAACACAGACTCGTGACTTTACGCATGTACGGGACACCGTGCGCGCACTCATGCTTGCTATGGAAAGCGAGAAGGTGGGGGCAGGGGAAGTCATTAATGTTGCCGCAGGGCGGAACGTCTCGGTGAACGCGCTTGTTTCGCTTATGGGCGGCACTATCGAATACATACCAAAGCGTCCCGCTGACGCAACCGATACCTTCGGCAGTATCGAAAAAGCAAAAGAACTTTTGGGCTGGAGCCCTGAAGTTCGTCTTGAAGACGGCATTACTGAATTAAAAGTAG
>DAORIN010000115.1:0-1555 GCA_035438545.1 Minisyncoccota bacterium
GGAGGGGCGCTTTCCGATGTTATATCATAGGAAGAACGTTACGTCCCATGAACGCCTCCCCGAGCGCCACGCGCATACTCTTTGTTATTACCAAAGCGAACTGGGGCGGCGCCCAGCGCTACGTCTACGATCTTGCGATAGCGGCCAAAGAAAAAGGCATGGCCGTGACCGTTGCGTTTGGGACCGATGGACTACTCCGCACCAAACTTGAAGCAGCGGGAGTGCGTACCACTTCCCTCTCGACCCTTACACGCGAAGTGAGTTTCCGTGACGAGCTTGAGACCTTCCACGCACTCCGTGCTCTTATAAAGGAAGAGCGTCCTGACATCATCCATGTAAACAGCTCGAAGGCAGGGCTTGGTCTTCTTGCCGCTCGTCTTGAGAAAGTACCTCATATCATTTTTACTGCCCACGGCTGGGCCTTTAATGAGAAGCGTCCCTGGTGGCAGAAGGTACTCCTTCGCCTCATTTACCTTGCCACTGTCTATTTGGCCCACACCACTATCTGCGTATCGGATGCGGTACGCCGCGACCTTGGGTTTGTGCCGGGTAAATCACTCTTGGTGATTCAGCACGGTATCGATGCACCTGCGTTCCTTCCGAAGGAGGAGGCGAGAAAGAAACTTTTCATTGGTACGGTAGAAGGTCGATGGATTGGTATGACCGCAGAACTTCACCCCACCAAGCGCGTTGAGGACGCTATCGACGCCGTTGCAGAACTCTCCCGCGGCTACCCTGACCTCCACTTAGTGGTTATGGGCGAAGGTGAATTGAAGGAGTGGCTCATTGAACGCGTGAAGCATTATGGCCTTGAGAAACGCATTCACCTTCCTGGGTTTATTATCGATGCGCCTGAATATTTGAAAGCGTTTGATTTCTTCCTGATGCCAAGCCGTACTGAGGCACTTGGTCTTGCCTTGGTTGAAGCAGGGTATGCCGGACTTCCGGTGGTTGCCGCACGCGCTGGCGGTATCCCTGAAGTGGTGACCCATAAGAAGACGGGTCTACTGGTGCCGCGCGAAAACCCGCACTCGCTTGCGCGCGCTATTCGAACCCTGCTTGAACACCCTGAGGACGCCGCTCTCTACGGGGCCGCGCTTGAATCCTCAACCCGAGAGCGATTCTCCAGAGAGCGAATGATAAAGGAAACGTTTGCTGTCTACGGTATATAAAACGAAACCGGTTGCTTGAGGCGCAACCGGCGAAAGCCTTTCGTACTACGTTGGAGCTTCTTGCTCAAATACGGTGATGAATTCACGCGCTTTGATGATTGAGAACGCGTAAAATGCGTTCACGGTCATTTGTTCTGGTAGCGCATCAAACGTTCTCTGATTTCTCGTTTGCGCGCACCACCTCGAGTTTCCTTCTCCGGTACTGAGACCGAAAAGAGCTTCCCCTTCCCGCAACTGCTGGTACAGCAGCGGATATTCGTTGCCTTCAAGTTTCCGGCCATGCTTCAGAAGCGCATGAACGACAGGTGTTTCTAGGGGCGAATAAGCCATTCACTATCTTTCTTTTCTGTCGTGATTGGGTAGGCGCATCCTAAACGAAGCAC
>DAORIN010000116.1:0-1553 GCA_035438545.1 Minisyncoccota bacterium
CATAAGGCCGCCTATCACTGAGGCGCCGCTTCTCGACACGCCGGGAATTATGGCGACTGCCTGCGCAAGACCAATAAGGAACGATTGCTTATACGTAATATCGGTTACTGCTCCTTCATTCTGTTCACGATTGCGTACCGCATATTCAATCAACAGCATCACGATGCCACCGATAAAGAGTGCGGCAACTACCACTCCCTCGTTTCCGAGAAGATAACTCTTCGCGAATTTATAGAGAATATAGCCAACGACCGCCGTTGGGATAAACGCTACAAGCAGGCGTTTCAGAACGGCAACATCGAGAAACGAGCGCCAGTAGATCAGAACCACGGCGGCGATAGCACCGAGCTGTATCGCTATCTCAAAGGACTTAAGAAACTCAGTGTCCGGGAGTCCAAGAAGGGAACTGGTGAGTATGAGGTGGCCGGTAGAGGATACGGGGAGGAATTCGGTAAGCCCTTCAACAATACCGAGGATGATGCTGTCGAGGTAGGTCATTACGGCAGAGTATAACGCATGCTACTGTGCGGGAGTGAAAATATACGTCACCGGCGTAGCGGGGAGCGGAAAGTCGAGCATCGTGCGGGCACTTGCGGCGCGCGGCGTTACCGCCATAGACATGGACCAAGGCCTTTGCCATTGGGAGAACCGGCACACGGGCGGCATGGCGGGTTGGGAGCCAGGACGGAGCGAGGAGTGGTATGCCGAGCACGGCTGGATGTGTGACGTGCCGGAACTAAGTTCGCTCCTCGCTATTCATGACGATATTGTTGTCGTCGGTATCTCCTCAAACCAGGAGGAGTATATGAAGTTTTTCGATAAGGTATTCGTGCTCCATTCAAAACCTGAAACTATCATCGCGCGCATCAATGCAAGAACGGATAGTGAGTATGGAAAGCATCCGGCAGAACAAAAGCGGTTGCTTGCATGGCAGAAGAGTTTTGAAGAGGAGATGGCGGCCAAAGGAGCCATTCCACTAGATGGAGAGCGTCCGATAGAGGAAGTGGTAGAGGATATTGTGAAAGAGTTGCAGTAACAAACGGCGGCCACAGGGGCCGCCGGTTGCTGTTCTTATACTCGGAACGATTTACATCGCTTCTCCCTCGGAAGCGGGAGCAGCGGTCATCGCGGTGCAGCCGCAGTCGCAGGTGCCGTCAGCCATATGCTCATGTCCGCAGGTATCGCAGGTGTTCATGATGTGGGTACGTTAATGGTAGTCGCACGTTCCGGAAGTATATCAATCTGTTTTCTCCCGCACAGAGAGTTTTACACTTCTCTCTATGAAGTCTTGATGAGCGCCATAAATGACGAATCAGTAAAAGGGTATATCCTAAGGATATGAGTGAGATTAAGGTAGATATCGCAGGGCGCCGGCTCGGCGTCATCATCAATGCGGCAAGCGGCGGGAGCGATGCGTCGACTCGTGAACGCATGGCGGCAGTATTAGCTGAAGTGGGTATTACCCCCACAAAGTACTGGGAAGTAACGGGGAAGGAACTCGAAGGAGCGCTCAAGGAAGCGCAGGCGTATGACGTACTCATATCCTTAGGATA
>DAORIN010000117.1:0-1541 GCA_035438545.1 Minisyncoccota bacterium
GAGAAAACGGAGCGCTATGTAAACTGCGCAAATAATACGTGCCACCTGCACTTTTTAGCGTGTGACGCTTGTCAGGAAGGTGGAGTGCCGTTCTGCAGCTCTGAATGCGGCGTTGGTTCCTAATACGCACCCCGGCAAAAAATACCTGTTGAGCAGCGCTATACTTTATAGGTATGGAAAATATAAAAATAGAACAACATACTGCGCTCGGCGGAGCATGGTTTGCGGGCTGGCTCTTCACTATTGGGTTTTTACATCTCGGGTTCTGGAAGGGCTTTCTTGCACTCGTCCTCTGGCCGTATTTCCTAGGCCTTGTGTTCGCGTTGTAAGCTCAGATCTTATTTTTATGGCTACTAAAAAACAAACCGCAGCAGCGAAGAAAAACATTCGTTCCGCTCAGAAAGCATGGAAAGGTATGACCAAGCGCCAACGCGCACTCGCGCAGCCGCAAGGACGCAGCCGTACGAAGCCTGGAGTCGGAGGCGCCGGAAAGTTCTATCACATTGAGATTCGACCTAAAGGACAATTCACCTCATTTCGTACGCAGGACGTCGGCAAGAAAGGCGGTCTTGAACGCGTTGCCGGTAGACGCAGCAGTGGCAGCTGGGCTACCGCGACCTGGCTCGTATCAAAAGACCACGCTCGCATGGTAGGTAAGAAGCTCGTAATCACTAACGCAAAAGAAAAGGCATCACTCGCCAAAGCGATTCGTGGTCCAATCACGCACGTGAAGGGAGACGTCTTCCATGCGCACCCTGCTAAGAACGTGCCTGAGGCAGCAAAGCCTACTCCCGCTATGAAGCGTGCACAGGCCAAGAATATTAAGAAAGCACAAGCAGCACGTCGCGCGCGTTAATCCTGCACCGTTACTTCCGTTCCCACGTCCGCCCATTCATAGAGCGTTCGTGCGTCACTAAGGCTTACATTCACACATCCGTGTGACCAGGGCGTTCCAAAATGATCGTGCCAGTACGCTCCGTGAATGACCGCGCCCTCGTGAGTGAAATAGAGATTCCAGGGAACCCCCGGAAGGTCATAGTACTGATCGCTAATACCCGGTAAGGGTCCCTGCATGTAGCGGCTCGGGGTTTTGCGATAGATGGTAAAGGTACCGCGCGGGGTAGGGGTAAGAGCGAGTCCCGTCGATATTTTTAGTGTCATCGCGAGCGTATCACCGTCATAGGCGTACAGCGTCTGTTCTGAACGATCAACAATAATATGTTTGGTGGTTGATGCTGGTCCGGTTTCAGGAAGCTCTTCACTTGCGATACTTTCAAATACTCGCGCGGAATCGCTTCGTATGTACCATGCATCGCGAATGCGACTTGGATAGCGTATCCAATCATCAAACGCGACTGAGTACCATACCTCTCCGCCTTCTTCGCTCGTTGTTGCTACCTTTAATACCATTCCGGAACGAAGGGTGGCTGTAACTGATGAAGAAGCCGAGGGACTCATGTACGCATGGGCGCAGGTTCCTTCATAGTACGCATCACAGCTATTTATGATTTCTATAAACGTACTTGGCGGTGGCGGCAGGG
>DAORIN010000118.1:0-1524 GCA_035438545.1 Minisyncoccota bacterium
AAACGTCTTTTGTTCTGGGAACCGGGCATCGTATTCAAGAAGGTTCAACCCAAACGGACGATCCAGGTGCGCTGGGTCAAAGTAAATAACATCTTCATAGCGCTCGGGAGGAACGGCAGCGAGCACGTCGAGAATGTCGTTACCGTGTGGGTCAATAAAGCACACGCCGTTCCCCGCCTTAATATCCTGATCGATAAGCGTTTTCATAAACGACGTCTTACCGGTACCAGTCTGTCCGACGACATACAGATGGCGCGCACGATCAAGCGTATCGAGTCGTATCGGCACTTCCTGTCCACGATAGTTACTGGTGCCAAGGAGGACACCTGTAGACGGCATCTCAAGAGGAGGAGGAGCCGCCGTGAAGCGCGTCTGCTTCAAGTGTGGGGTACCCTTCACACCCTTGGCTGGGAAGTGATACATCGTGGTCATCTCAGCGGTAGTGAGCGGCATCAAGTGCTCATGGGAGAACAAACGCCAGGAGAAGCTGCGGAAGAGACGACGAAGGGCCCCGCCTTTAGGACGCGTAAATATAAGGCGATTTCCGGTAGTGCTCTCGAACTGATGGAACGTAGCCTCAAGTTCATCAAGCATCTGGTGGGCATGCATCTCATCGCGGGACGACGCGACGATGCGGATATTTGCTTCAACGATTGTGGACGCTTGCTTACGCTCTACCGACTTAATAGTCGGTTCGTCTACATAATTCTCACGCTCTTTCTTCGCAGGACGGAACATCCAACGGAATTCTCGAAGCAACTCAAAGAAAAGATTATCTGAAATCTCAAACGCGCGAGCACGATGCTCACCGTTTCGAAGCGCTTTCAGTATCTTTCGGTAGGTCTTTTGATAGTGAACACCGGCAGGCTTAATAACAAACTGCACTGCAGCGCCTTCCCCACCTTCCTGAATTTTCGCGAACGCATTGAATATTGAGGTCATCGGATCGGCCTCAAACTCCGTGTAGTCCGTTAAGGAAAGCGGTCCCTTGTACGCAAGGCGTGCAGAAGAGCCTACAGAGAACCCGTCTTGCGAGAAGATGTTGTAGTCGTTTGGCTGAACGTGAATGACGGCGTTCGGGAATACCGCAAGTACGTTCTTCTCAAACAAGTCTTTACGGCGCGTTGGTACTGACGCATAGAAGCGCAGGTGCGGCGAATCAGTCGGGACCGCAAGCTCAAGCGTGTAGTACGACGGCTCGCCGGCAAACGGCGTATCAATGGCATACATACCGGCATATATCTGCTCCATGGACTGCACCAGCTCCTTGAAGTGCTTATACCGCTCATCTTTGTCAGGCTCAGAGTCAGGTTCTGGAAGCTGTATCTCCATGAGCGTCATATGGAGCGCCTTCCACTCAGGCGCATGTTCATTCAATCCCTTTGGAGGCAGTCCTTGGCTGATATAAGCGATGAGGAAGCGGTGGAAGTCGTCCTCAAGGTGCGGGCTGCGGAGTTTTGCGAGCACGGAGAACGCGTTATGAATGCCACGCGCTTCCATAATGCGGCGAAGCTCCTCCATCGT
>DAORIN010000119.1:0-1519 GCA_035438545.1 Minisyncoccota bacterium
ATCCGCCGCAGCGCTCATTCTTACCAGCTATCTTTCCCGTACCCATGATTAGCATTGATGAGTTTTCAAAGATTGAAGTAAAAGTGGGCACCGTGCTTGCTGCTGAGCGCGTGCCAGAAACTGACAAGCTCATCAAGTGCAGCGTTGATTTTGGTGAAGCGGAAGGACCGCGCACGATAGTGTCAGGCATTGCGCTCCATGTCCCCGAACCAGAGACCCTCATTGGTCGGCAGCTGGCGTATGTGACGAATCTCGCGCCCCGCACTATTAAGGGAATAGAAAGTAACGGCATGTTATTTGCGGTAGGGTCGGGTGACACCTTCGCTTTCCTTACGCCGGACCGTCCGGTGCCTCCGGGCACGGGCGCGCACTAACAGTCGCTCCTCCGCTTCGTGCGCTCAGGCGGTATACTTTTGATATGAACGCTCTTTCGCGCCGCATTCGCGTAGAACTTCCACCGCCACCGTACCTTTCTCTTTCAACGGTTGGTATTGATATTTCGACGAGCGGTATAAAGATCGCGCGACTGCGCGAGCGCGCCCACGGCCTTGAGCTGGCTGACTTTGATGAACTCCCGCTTCCATCAGGAACGGTAGTCTCAGGAGAGATACGTGATCCGGCTGCAGTTATTGAGGGACTCAAGACGCTTGCGAAGAAACACCACATCCACACGGCTAACATCGGTCTTCCAGAATCGCGCGGCTACCTCTTTGAAGCAGAAGTGCCCGACGGCACCTTGGACGAAGCAAAGACCGCGGTTGAACAGCGTCTTGATGAGTATGTGCCGCTTCCAGCTTCTGAAGTAGCGTTTGCGGTAGCTCGCCTTCCGAAAGTAGGGGAGAGGGCACGGGTCGTGGGGGCAGGCTACTCGCACCATGTGCTCGATGATTCTTTGGCGGCGATGGATGGAGCAGGTATTGAGACGCGTGCCATTGAAAGTGAGACGTTTGCGCTCCCACGTGCCCTTTTACGTAAAGGAGACGAAGAGACCGTGCTCATCATCGATATCGGAAAGACGACCACCAAACTTTTGGTTGCTACCAATCGTCTCCCGCGCTACGTCACCACGCTTGATATCGGGGGCCATGCACTCACTCTCGCTGTTGCTAAATACTTTGGTGTCTCTGAAGAAGAAGCAAAGCGCGTGAAGGCAGAACGCGGCATTGTCGCTGGGGTGGGGAACGAAGAGTATCTTGCGTCGATGTTGACGACCGTCTCTGTGATACGCGAAGAGATAGGGAAGCGTCTTGATTATTGGCAGACACGTCCGGAGACGGGAGTAGCGCATGATCCGGTCACGCGTGTGATTTTGGTTGGAGGGAACGCTACCGTGCTCGGACTTCCGGAATATTTACAGACGACGCTTAAGGTTCCTGTTGAACTCGGTGATGTGTTCGCTAACTTTGCGCCGCGAGATAAATGGTTGCCGCCGCTTGAGTACACGGAGTCCCTCGCATACGGCACGGCCATTGGCTTAGCGCTACGAGAATATGTCGGCTGAACTCACTAATCTTCTTCC
>DAORIN010000120.1:0-1497 GCA_035438545.1 Minisyncoccota bacterium
AGGCCCGTACAAAGGTGGTATTCGTTTTCATACGAGCGCAGACGAAGATGAGGTGGAAGCGCTTGCCGCCATGATGGCGATAAAGTGTGCCGTCGTTGCTATCCCGTTTGGTGGCGCTAAAGGCGGCGTGAATGTGGACGCTAAGCTTCTTTCAAAAAAAGAACTCGAAGCGCTCTCACGTGCGTATGTACGCGCGTTCGCCGAACATCTTGGTCCTGACATCGATATCCCAGCGCCCGATGTGAACACGACGCCAGAGATTATGGATTGGATGCTCGATGAGTACGAAACCATTATGGGTACGAAAGCGCCTGCACTCATTACGGGAAAGTCGCTTGCTCGAGGGGGAAGCGTAGGACGCGACACTGCAACGGCAGACGGCGCCGTCATTGTCTTGAATGCCTTGCTTTCAGATAGGCATATGAGCCCCGACAAACTCACAGCAGCGGTGCAGGGAGCAGGAAATGCGGGTGCACAGGCTGCCCACCTCTTGTCAGCGCTTGGTATGAAGATAGTCGCGCTTGCCGACAGTAAAGGGACACTCACTGACGAGAACGGCATTAATGTCGCAGCTGCGCTGAAAGCAAAAGAAGTAGAGCGCCGCCTTGGAGAGTTCCTTTCCTCGCCTGAAGCAGTGGTTGAGACTGCCTGCGATCTTTTGGTACCTGCTGCGCTTGAAGAACAAGTACGCATTGATAACGTGGATCGCGTTACAGCAAACATTATTCTTGAGATTGCCAACGGACCCGTCACTCCTGAAGCGGACGAGAAACTCTCTGCTCGCGGCACCGTTATCGTCCCTGACGTACTCGCAAACGCCGGCGGGGTCACCGTCTCCTATTTTGAATGGCTTCAGAACAAGTCAGGCGAGGTGTGGACCAAGGAAGCGGTACATGACCGTCTTGAGGCAACTATGAAGGATGCGTACAGAGATGTTGCTGATTTTGCGCTTGATAGGGGAGTTTCTATGCGCGAAGCGGCGTATGCATTAGCACTTTCGCGTATTCTTGACGCTGCTTGACGCCGCTTCGTATTTATAGAATTATCACATCGGACGTTCATCGATAGAGCGTCGTCAATGAGGAGTACAACGAATGGCGAACGACCCTGCGGAGACAACTTCTCCGGAAGGCACCACGCCTCCACCCACGGATCAGACGGAGCTGGTTCTTACCGAACCGGAGCCAGAAGAAACCATTCAACAACCCGTGCCTACTCGGGCCAAACCGCGCAAGAAGCATCACTGGAGTTACTACGCGCTTATGTGGTTTCTCGGACTCGTCGCGCTCGCGGCCATTGGCTTTGTGGTGGTGAACTGGAATCGACAACCCGTGATGGATCCGGCGCAAACCGCGGCCATCACCTGGGGTGATGCCTGTGATCCAATGGCACTCAAAGCAACGTGCGGCGGCGACCAAGTTACCGAACGTAACGGACGTCGCTGGACGGTGGGAGAAGGCACCGACGACGAGTACAACTTCAGCGTGCTCCGGAACG
>DAORIN010000121.1:0-1485 GCA_035438545.1 Minisyncoccota bacterium
CCTTTGCTTTCTCAGCGTTGGTGTCCGCGCCAAGCATCGCTGCGCGCGCTTGCGTCACGTTCTCAAAAAGCTGTTTCTCGTGCTTGGCGTAGCCCTTGACGGTCTCAACGAGATTTGGAATGAGGTCGTTTCGGCGTTTGAGTTGCACGTCGATCTGCGCGAGACTGTTGCGAACTTCGTTGCGCAGGCGCACGAAGCCGTTGTACATCGAGACGAGGACGATGAGAATGAAGGCGCCGACGCCGATACCAATCCAGAGGAGGGCTGACATAGGGCGTAACGAGCGAAGGTGCCTTTTATAGTTAGTGGACGCTGCGGAAAGACTCGTGGCATCTAGCCGCCAAGGAGTAGAGACGATGGAGTCCACGGATACGTAGAATCAAGGAATGTGAAGGTATCGATCGGTTCTCCTGTGGGTCGTTGATTCGGCGGCAAAAGGTCGTCGAGATTTCGTATGCCAAACCCGAATCGCGTTTCGTATGCAAACTCCGTAAGATACGCTGATCGCTGGATAACAGTGGGCCAAATGCGCTGGAAAGCAGCATCTGAAGAGAACGAGTCACGAGAAAGTGTTTCACCCGCTCGCAAGACGAGCACTTTAGCGTGAATACCGCGCACTCGGGCGGCTGCAGCGTGATGATGTCCATCTATTGCAAGATACGCTCCGCGACCCATGTACTTGACAACGGTGGGTGGTTCACGTGCAAATGCTTCGGGCGAAAGTGCACAGAGTTTTTCTAAATAACCCCATGAGATATAATTCTGACTGGGAGCTATTCGTTCAGGAGGGATGTGAAGAAGTTTGACCAAGGCTTATTTCAACCAGGCCGGTACGGGCTCGCCTGCCTTCACGAGTTCTTCTCTTGCAATACTAGCGAGGAAGTCAGCAAGTGGATTGTAAGTGAAGACCACTCGCGGTTTAGAAAGGTCCAGAACTTGTTGACCATTTCGTGTAAATGAGGTAAGTGCTATCGTTACCAATCCGTCATTGTAAGGATTGCCAAAACCGAATTCGCTTTGTAGAGCAAGAACTTCCCGTTCAAAAGCAGCATTTACCGCAACAACGTCATCAATACCGTCTTTCTGAGGAATTGAGAATGAACGTACAACCTCTGTTCGTTCCGGAATTTTATACGATACATGAGAAATAGCGTGGTCGACGGAGAGTGCAACGCAGTAGTGGGGAGAGTTAGACATTATTCTTCCTCATTTGATGGCGCGGGCAATGATTGTGAAAGTCGGATGATAGCACGTGGAGACCTCTGGAAGTTCTCAATCACAAGGGGCATTAATACACCATCAAAACTCACTTCAGGGATAACGAGAAAAGCGTTCTGCGCAATGTCGGGTGAATTGAGTAGAGCGTCAACGGTGTGGTATACGTGAGAAGGAGCGTGCGTTTCCGGCGTTGAAGAGTAAAAGCCTCTGATTGGTGAGCGTACTTCGAGTCGTTTAGGTTCTGTTGTTAGTATCCACCGCGCCGCT
>DAORIN010000122.1:0-1464 GCA_035438545.1 Minisyncoccota bacterium
CCCACCAGGTTAATGATGTTTGAACGGAGGATGTCTGAAGGGTTCTCATCTTCTTTCACTGGAGGAAGATCGAACGGATTGATATGGTGCTCAGAAGAAAGCGAGATGTTAAAGAGGCGTCCGCCGGTTGCTTCAGCGAGGGATTCATACTCACGCTCTGGGTCGATAACAATGACCTCCGTTTCAAACATGAGGGAGCGGAGAATCTCAAGCTTCACGGCGTACGACTTACCCGAACCTGACTTTGCGAACACCACTGAGTTGTAGTTCTCAAGCGAGAAGCGATCAAAGAGAATCAAAGACGAGTTATGGCGGTTGATGCCATAGAGAATGCCGTGATCGCTCGTGAGGTCAAACGACACAAACGGGAATATAGAAGATAGTGGAGATGAGTTCAGCTTCTGGTTAACCGCAAGCTCATCAGTGGCGAGTGGAAGCGTTGAGCGGAATCCCTGTTCCTGCTGGAAAAGTGCTGGCTTTGTGTAGATAAGACGGGAGTCGAGAATACCGCGCACATCAGCCTCGATTTTATCGAGCTCTTCCTTAGAATCTCCGTAGACGGTGAGGTAAAGACCTACGTCAAAGAGGCGTTCCTGTGCCTGTTGGAGGCTATCGCGAAGATTCTCAAGGTCCTGGTACCCGGTATCAAGCATCGGATCACGCACCAACCCCTTCTCTTCTCGCTCGGCGATCTGGCTCTGTATTTCAGCTACTTTGCGCTGGAAGTTACGAAGCGCTGCCTCCGTCTCTACCGGATGAATGAAAATGCCAGCATCAAACACACGCGTGAGGTTCACTACGGGTGTGAACCAGGAGTCGGTGAGGAAGCGCGGATAAGAAATGGTGTAGAAGGTGCGAGCAAATTTCTCGCCAAGCTCAAGCTCACGAGAGGACACCTTAAGAGCTGCCGGCGCTATGGTGTCCGCTAAATCAAGCGCCCCTTCGGCGTAAATGTCTTTAGGAAGGACTGGCGTTATCTTCGTCGATACTTCGGCGTCTTTGTGCTTGCGATTGAGAAAGTCGAGAAGTGCCATAAGTTATACGGTTGCTTTGATAGGGGTCTCTTGATTCCCGAGGTTAAAAGAGCGGTACAGAAGCTCGATAATCTCTTCTGTTCCGAGAGGCACAGCGCGCACCCCGCTTCCCGCAAGGCTCGATGACACAAGCGACATACGCTGCTCAAGCTGAACACGGTACTCCTCAAACGACTGCTTCAACCCCTCTGCCTGGCTGCTTGGCTTGGCACCAAAGAGCGGTAGTGAGCTCGTGACTGACTTAATAGCCGCCGGCTCATACGGCACGACGATATAGAAGAGCTTGGTCATGATGTCAGCACCTTCCGTGAAGTTCTTGATGAACTGGATGTATTCACGCACCTGAATGCGCATAAGCTCCGTCTGTTGCACCTCGGTGCGCTCTTCGAGCAAGGCAAGGTAGGGGCGGATGTCCATGCGACGGGAGTGC
>DAORIN010000123.1:0-1444 GCA_035438545.1 Minisyncoccota bacterium
CTCTTATATTGTTCGAAAAGGGCCCCGTAGTCCTGCTCCGCCCCCTCCTGCCCTGCCGTCATCATGCCAAGGTATGGCTCAAGGAATTTTGCAGAGAGCCAGAACGAGGCGATGAGAAGGACGGCCCAGACAGCGGTTTTAACGACGCCAGCGATAAACGCCTCGCGGCGCATACGCTTCAACATCTTACGTGTGTCTTTAGTCAGCGCGATGTTCTCTTCAAGCAATTCCTTAAGGTCCTCGAGCGTCACGAGCTCAGTGATCGGGGTGTCAGCCATGCTAGGTAGTATATCAGGTGCTCTCGGCAGGAATCGAACCTGCATTACCTCGTTAGGAGTGAGGAGTTCTATCCATTGAACTACGAGAGCAAATCAACCAGAGGGAGAATAGCACAAAACTGGCCGCTCGAAGCGGCCAGTTTTGTAAGAATATTCTTTAGACTTCGGTGGTCGCTTCAGTTAAGCCAAGGAGCTGGGAAAGCCTGTTCTTGTCAAAACCGATAACCATCTCTTCACCCACGAAGATGACCGGAACGCCCATCTGGCCGCTCTTATCAATCATTTCCTGGCGCTTTGCCTGATCGGCAGCAACGTTGTGCTCCGTGTACTCTACGCCGTTAGCCTTGAAGAATTCCTTCGACATCTGGCAGAAATGGCAGGTCGGGGTCGTATAAATGCTGACGTTCTTATCCATATATGTTCTCGTTATGTCGGTTCATTATAGCACTTGGTGCGGGATACGAGAATCGAACTCGTGCCTCAACCTTGGGAAGGTCGCGTCCTGCCACTAAACCAATCCCGCATTATTTCATCCAGCTCCAGAGCTTATCCCACCAAGATTCGGTAGGAACGGCCTCACCCTCATCTGCCGGTACGACGATGATAACCTCCTCTCCGGGACGTGCAACTCCGTAGGTCTCACGTATGGAAGCCTCCTGACCCCGCTCGGTGTGAAGGTCTGCAATATCTTGCTTCAAGGTCTCTTCCCGAAGCGTGAGAGCAGCCAGCTGGCGCTTGGTTTCTTCGGCGGCATGCCGCGCTATTTCTTCCTTGCGGAAGATATTCCAGAACTGGAGAAGCAAGAACAGGAGAAGCAGAACTAGGAGCCCTGCAATCAGGTACTCCTTTGGGGTGTGGCGTTTGCGGCGCATCATCCGCCCAGTATACCAACCCTATTTCTCACTTTCCTGGACCATCTTCATAAAGACGTCCTCAGGGATATCAACGCGGTTCTTTTCAAACTGTGCACGATGCTTCTTACCCTTCTTTTGTTTCTGAAGGAGCTTATTCTTACGAGAGACGTCGCCGCCATAGAGGTACCCCGTAACGTCTTTACGTACTGCTGAGAGCGTGCGGGAGGAAATGATGCGACCTAGCGCCTGCGCCTGAATTTTGGTGACCTGAAGCTGTTTTGGAAGAATCTGATGAAGCTTCTCTACCATTCG
>DAORIN010000124.1:0-1377 GCA_035438545.1 Minisyncoccota bacterium
ATAACATACGGTTTATTGCTCATTTTGTTCTCCTGTAGTTTTCATTACTTGGGTGTTAGAACTTACCAGCGTGCTTCATAACTCGTGAACGGACCGCGGCGGACGAACTTTCCAGCATCGTCGTACTCTGTGAACGTATGCGGTTGACCGCAGCACGCACACCCTGCGGCGGTGATATCCATTCCGGTGATGCGCTTCCATTCATCGGCGGCTCCGCACAAGCCCAAGCCGACCCTGAACGCACACGTCGCAAGCGCACCGAGCCAGCGATATTCGCCGTCCTCACCCTTGCGCGCCAAACTGCTGTTGCCGATTGGCACAAGCAAAGGCGTCCCATCAGCGTCGCGCTCGTAGCCCTTGGCGGTGTACTTTTTTTCAAGGTGCGCCCATTGCACTTTCCAACCAGCGGCCTCCAAGGCCCTCCAGTGCGAATCTTCCAGCCACCAGGAGCCCCAAGAATTGTTGCTTTCGTATTCTACGTACATCCTCGTTTCCTCTTATCGTGCGAACCTGGAGTGGGGGATGAGAGCTACGATAGTGTCATGACCAAAGATTACATCCTTCTGCACCCCCAGTTGGGTGCAATGGCTATCCGCTTCCTTACGATAGATTCCGTCGTTCCTGATGCGCTTCTTCCCCTCCACCTTGGGGGAGATGACACGAAACACACTGCCATTAGGCAGGTCACGGATAGAAACAGTTACATTGGCATTCATTACGCTACTCTCCTTCGCTGGTGAATAGACTCATCCACCCGGATGAATCCGTTAAAAAAATGTTAATGTGGCCCGCCCGGAGGGATTCGAACCCCCGACCGTCGGCTTAGAAGGCCGATGCTCTATCCGGCTGAGCTACGGGCGGAAGAAATTATGGTACGTCCTTAGCAGCAAGCACAACCTTTCGCGGTACTACAACCTCGGTCACGCCGAGATGTTCCAGCAGTCGGATATGGGACTCCCGCAATTCCCAGTAGCGATCCCGGAGGTCTTTGTACTGGCGCTCCATGTAATCCATTTGTGTATCAAAACTTCTCGTGCTTACAAACATCTCTTCGCTCCTCATTTGACAATGGTGGCTATTGCTATCCCATAACAGCTAAAATCCACGCTAAAGAGTATGTACTCTTCTCCTTCTTTATAGGAGCAATCAAACTCCTCAGGAGGAATCAGAGCACAGAACTCAGTATATACTTCCTCGCGTGTTTTAAGACGTTTCTCCGTCTCATTCCACGCACGAATCCCGGGCACTCCATCTGCTAGGAAATATTTACGGACAATCCTATCCTGTGCTTCTTGGCTCATACATTTATCGCACATCTCCCACTCCTTTTGTTTAGCCCATGCTTCGCCGCTCTCCTAGAACCCGCACGACAGGCGG
>DAORIN010000125.1:0-1357 GCA_035438545.1 Minisyncoccota bacterium
GAGCGCAGGGTGTGCGTAAACCAGGCGCGAAGTTAGCTGCTGCGGTACAAACCTTCACAGAGTCCGACATGATTCTCGTGCGCGGGAAGGATGGGTGGCGCTTGTCGGGCGCTGTGCTTGCTCATGATTGGTTTGCCACGCTTCCTGCGGGAGCCCGTTCTCGTGCAGGACGCATTGCGCGCCTCTTGCTTCGTCTCGTGCACGGAGAGACGAGCGACACCGCGTCGTTTTATATATTCCGCGGCCTTCTTGAAGCGTTACCTATGCTCAGCGAACCGGAGGCGGATGCGGCTGAAACCCTTGCGGCGCTCCGTATTCTTCGAGCGCTCGGTCTCGATGCAGGAGAGATGCCAGGCACTACCGACACTGACTATACAAAAGAGACGCTCGCTACGGTTGTTGCTGAACGACGTGTATTCGTGATGCGTGTGAACCGGGGAATTGAAGCGTCAGGACTCTAACCCGCACGGTATACTGAGGGACAGTATGGCTGAGCCTATTGAAGACAGTCCGCTTGAGAAGATGCGTAAGCGCCTCTATACCCAGGGCGGCATAGAGCAGTTTCAAGAACCAACCCTTCGTGAGATGCAGGCGCAGGCGCCAGAGCACTGGAAGGCCACTCCGCCGCCCCCAGCAAAACCGAAGTCAAAGATTTCAGGCGCAGCACTTTTTCTTGGGTTTGCTGTCGGGTTCTTTATTCTTGCCGGAGGCATTACGGCAGCCGTCCTTTTCCTTGGTGGCCGTTCCGTTTCAAGTGATCACGTAGAGATAGCAATAGAAGGACCCACCACCGTTGCTGGGGGAGAAGGAGTACCGCTTCTGATCACCATAAAGAATGCCAACCCTGTCGCGCTCACTGGTGCTTCGCTCACCGTGCAATTCCCAGAAGGAACGATGAATGCGGACGATACCGCAAAACCCCAGCCGCACTATAGCGACTCGCTTGGTGACATTGGGGCGGGGGAGAGTGTGACTCGTACGGTACGTGCCGCCTACTTTGGTACAGAGAATCAGAAAGTAACGCTCCCGATCACGCTTGAGTATCGGACGGGAAGCTCAAACGCTGTGTTCACCAAGAAAGCCCAGTATGAGTTCACCATCTCCACGTCTCCAGTGGGCATCTCCGTAACGACATTGTCTGAGGTTGCTACCGGTCAACCGCTCACGCTTTCAATACTCGTGCGGTCAAACGCAAGCGCACCGCTCCCCAACGTTGCCGTGCGTGCTGAGTATCCGTTTGGATTCTCTGAAACCTCCGCCACTCCCGAACCTATCTCAGGGAAACTCTTTTCGCTTGGTACCTTATCTCCGGGCGAGGAGCGCGAGATCCGGGTCACGGGAACGTTAGCCGGCCAAG
>DAORIN010000126.1:0-1294 GCA_035438545.1 Minisyncoccota bacterium
CTATGCGCACTATGCAGACTTGGTCTCACGAAAGCACCTCATGCGTGCCCTTATCGAAGCATCGCACGCTATAGAAGAGTCCGCATACGACGAAGCTCGCGACACTATTGAAGTACTCGATGCTGCGGAGAAGTCCGTAATGTCCATAAGCGACGGGACCGGTTCACATAAGTTCACAGCGATTGGCGACATGGTAGATGACACCTTTGAACGCATTGACGCTCTCTCGAAGCGTGAAGACGGTATTCGTGGCGTCCCTACCGGATACGACGCACTCGACAGCATGCTCTCCGGACTCCATAAGTCAGATCTCGTGATTCTTGCCGCACGTCCGTCGGTAGGTAAAACCTCCCTTGCGCTAGATATCGCGCGCAACGCCGCAGTGAAGCATGGGGTGCCGGTAGGTATCTTCTCCCTTGAAATGAGTTCTGAGCAACTCGTTGATCGTATGCTTGCCGCTGAGTCGAAAGTGGACTCATGGAAGATTCGTACGGGTGCGGTCCGCGACCAGGATGACTTCGCCGAAATTCGTAACGCACTTGAACGCCTCTCTAAGGCTCCTATCTATATCGATGACAAACCTGGCAATAACATTCTTGCGATGCGCTCAGTCGCGCGTCGCTTAAAGCGTGAGCATGGTATCGGTCTTATCGTCGTCGACTACCTCCAGCTCATGAACCCTACGAACACCAAGGCCTCCGATTCCATGGTGCAGCAGGTGACAGAAATTTCTCGTTCCTTAAAGTCGCTTGCCCGTGAGCTTGAGGTACCAGTGTTAGCGCTTTCCCAGCTTTCCCGTGCCGTTGAACAACGCGGCGGCAAACCTCGTCTCTCTGACCTTCGTGACTCTGGATCTATTGAACAAGACGCTGACGTCGTTATGTTCATCCATCGTGAGGATAAGAATAATCCTGAGAGTGATCGCCAGAACATTGCAGAAATTCTTATCGAGAAACATCGTAACGGCCCGACAGGCAAGGTGGATCTTGTCTTCGATGATAAGCGCACCAGCTTCCAGTCCCTTGATACCAAGGGATATGGGGACCTTGCCGGAGAGTTCGGCATGTAACTACTATGGCTGACCGCGTAGAAGATCTTGCACGCGCCTTTGAACGCTTCCCTGGGATAGGTCCTCGCCAGGCCCGTCGTTTCGTATATCACCTCCTTGGGGTGTCTTCCTCTGATCGCGCCCGTATGGCTGACCTCATTGCGCAGCTTGCGGCAGACGTACGCCAGTGCACGGAATGCATGCGCTTCGGGAATGGTGGGAATACCGTCTGTAAGTACTGCTCTG
>DAORIN010000127.1:0-1287 GCA_035438545.1 Minisyncoccota bacterium
ATGCGAATGGTACGAAGACTCGCTATGCGCACCTTTCTTCTGTTGCGGTTTCCGTAGGTCAAACCGTAGATAAGGGCGAGAAGATTGGTGGCGTTGGTAACACGGGACGCTCTACTGGTATCCATCTCCACTTTGAAGTACGTGGTGCGACGAATCCGTTTGCGAACTAATACCTACATTGACTTATATTTTTATAGTGTTACATTGACCGCGTCCTCAAAGGGACGTGGTTGCAATCCAGGAGCATGAGTAATGACTCAGCAATATAGCGGTCCAGACCACTGTAATAAAGAAGGTGCGACACGCTTAAAGCTGCGACTTGAAGAATACTGGCGTGAACGCGGCTATCTCGTCGAGATGAAAATCGTTCCGGCCGGCTTCGTCACTGCAATGCGTTCGGCGCGCGAAGATGTCCGCTCGGACATGATCAACGGGTTCCCCACTAAGAGGGCGGAGCCTGAAGTCGCGAAACCTCCGCACTACTCTGCGACGGCCAACGAAGAGCGTCAGCTCCAAACCGCGTAACATTGTTCTTCGTTTCTATAGAATATGGGCGTCCTACATTCTCCGTAGGACGCCTGTTTTTATTGCAAAGCGGAATAGATCATCCACTAACTCACTTTGACTTTTGTATATACGAGACGTAGTCTCGATGAATCCGGCGCATACCGCGTACGGAACAAACCATGAGGTTTGGGGAAATGTCCTCTAAAAGAGTAAACCTTGCAAAAGGTACGGTGGTTGACGCTTTGTGCGAAGAAATGAACGCACTCACGATTGATTGCAATGATCCGGCGGTGCGTGCAGCGACACTTGCTCGCGTTATTCGCCTGACAGACTGGACGTCGACGACGACACGAAGCCGCCTCTACGAGTCACTTTCAAATATGATGATTCGACTCGGCGGCACGAAGCACAAACGCTTCACACGGTACCAGCGAGATCAAGTGAATGCAGCGTTCGACGCGCTTCAATCGACGAACGACAACGTCACGGTGCTCGCTCAACGATCAGTCGCGCTTACAACCGCAGACACCACGCAACAACAAGCAGGTGCGAGCGGATAACGCTGGCCTACTTGTAACGGCAGTCGCCGGCCCTTTCACGGGTCGGCGATTTTGTATTCACATCTTTTTATTTATCTTCCGACGTACGCGTAAATAAGAGATCTTCAGGAAGACGAAAGAGTCCCTCGTCGTTTTGTTTTTGTTCAAGGAAGTGCGCGATGAACCCGACGGAGCGTGGAAGTATAAAGAGTGCGTTAAAGAATTCTGCATCAATGAGTGC
>DAORIN010000128.1:0-1276 GCA_035438545.1 Minisyncoccota bacterium
AATGCCATTGATGCGGCAATCTTGAAGGCGATTTCAGAAGAGTCCACATCGTGGAAGGATCCGTCATAGAGGTCGACAGAGATGTCCACCATTGGGTAGCCGGCGAGAATACCGCGGGTCATTGCCTCGCGAATACCCTTCTCAATTGGGTTGATGAATTCTCCTGGAATAGCACCTCCCTTGATGTTGTTGATGAACTCGAAGTGATCCTCGCGCGTCACGTTCTTCGCGACCTTCGCCTCTGGGTCTACTGGCTCAAGGTGCTTCATCTTAATCTTCACGTGGCCGTACTGACCCTTACCTCCCGTCTGCTTGATGTACTTACCTTCAGCGTCAGCAGCTCCCATGATGGTCTCGCGGTATGCCACCTGCGGCTTACCAACGTTAGCGACGACGTTGAACTCACGCTTCATGCGGTCGACGAGAATTTCGAGGTGAAGTTCACCCATGCCTGAAATGATGGTCTCTGCCGTCTCTTCGTCAGAAGTTACCTTGAAGGTTGGATCTTCGTCGGCAAGCTTGCGAATGGCCATACCCATCTTCTCCTGGTCAGCCTTGGTAGCAGGCTCAATGCGAAGCGACACCACTGGCTCAGGGAATTTAATCTGCTCGAGGATGATTGGGTTGTTCTCATCGCACAGCGTATGAGAGGTCTTGGTGTCCTTAAGACCCACCATAGCGGCGATTTCTCCCGTGAAGACCTGCTCCACTTCTTCGCGCTTATCTGCCTGAAGACGGACGATGCGTCCCACGCGCTCCTTGGTACCGGTGTTTGCGTTATAGACGTAAGAACCAGCGGTAACGGAGCCTGCGTACACACGGAAGAAGGTAAGGGCACCGACGAATGGGTCGGTCTGGAGCTTGAAGGCAAGCGCCGTGAAAGGCTCAGCGTCTGATGCTTTGCGCTCAATCTCTTCACCCGTCTTAGGGTTCGTACCCTTTACTGCAGCGAGGTCGAGAGGTGATGGAAGGTAGTCAACGACCGCGTCGAGTACGAGCTGCACGCCCTTGTTCTTGAGCGCGGAACCGGTATAGACCGGGAAGATCGCGTTGTTGATGACTGCCTTACGAAGGGTTGCCTTCAATTCCTCGAGGGTAGGCTCCTTCCCTTCAAGGTAGGCATTCATCTGTGCGTCGTCGTTTTCAACGATGCGCTCGATGAATTCAGCACGGTACTTCTTCGCGTCCTCAAGGTACTGCTCGGGAATTTCTCCTTCAATGACGTTCTCACCCATGTTTCCGTCGAAGGTGTAGGCCTTCATAGTGAGGAGGTCAA
>DAORIN010000129.1:0-1241 GCA_035438545.1 Minisyncoccota bacterium
CTATTCGTGGGGACGAAGCTGATTTGTTTGTGCCGCCCGGAACGCGCGTCACCTATGTCGTCGGGCAGGAAGTAGAAGCTGCGAAAAGCGCCGAAGCAGCGTTCAAAGGATTGAATCTTGTTGATGGTTCGCTTCTCTATGTTGACCTTCGATTTGACGGAAAGGTGTACGTAAAACGACGCGAGTGATAGCGTAATCACATGAAATCGTTCTGGAACGAATTACCGAAACCATTCATGGCGCTTGCCCCTATGGCAGACGTTACGGATCCGGCCTATCGCCGACTTATAGCGGAGACCGCATCTCCTCACGTTACGTGGACTGAATTTGTGTCAGCGGACGGGTTATTTCATACACGCGAGAAGAAAGGAATGCAGGACGAAGAAAACCCTCTCGTACGCGATCTTCTCTACACGGAAGGTGAACGACCTATCGTCGCTCAGTTTTTTACGAGTAACCCGGACACCATGGAGTACGCGGCGGCACTCGCGCTCGAGCGGGGATTTGATGGAGTGGATATCAATATGGGTTGCCCGGATAAGTCGATAGAGAAGCAGGGAGCAGGAGCAGCGCACATGAAAGACCCAGCACGCGCCAAAGAGGTGATTGCTGCGGCACTTCGCGGTACGCAAGGGAAACTACCGGTCTCAGTAAAAACACGCATCGGGTATAACAAGGTGGAATATACAGAATGGCTCCCGTACGTGGTCGACTCTGGTATTAGCGCGCTCACGGTCCACTTGCGGACCCGAAAAGAAATGTCACTGGTGCCTGCCCACTACGAGCTCGCGGGCGATATTGTTTCGCTCGTGCGAAAGGAAAATCCTGAAGTCATTCTTTCTGCAAACGGTGATTTACTCAGCGTTGCTGACGCGCGCGAGAAGGCAGCGCTGTATGGCTTCGATGGCATGATGCTTGGTCGGGCAATATTTGGAAACCCCTGGCTCTTTAGCGGCAAAGCTCCCGCGGATTTCTCCCCTGAAGAGCGTATCCAGATGCTCCTTCGTTTAGCTCAGTACTTTGATGCGCTTCGTCCTCAGAAACATTTCGCCATACTCAAAAAACACTTTAAAGCCTTTATTTCTGGCTGGGATAACGCTGCGGAGCTTCGTGCTCGTGCCATGGGTACCAACAGTCGAGAAGAATTAGAAGCGGTGCTTACCGGTGTACAATACGACTAAGGCTTACGGTAGGAGGGAATTCCATGTTTATTGCGCCCACTTCCAACACCTCAGAGGCCG
>DAORIN010000130.1:0-1179 GCA_035438545.1 Minisyncoccota bacterium
CGACGGAGCGTGGAAGTATAAAGAGTGCGTTAAAGAATTCTGCATCAATGAGTGCGCGTACCTCTGCTTCAGTGTACCCTTCGCATTCAATAAGGAGATCGGTGAACAGTGCCGCTATGATGCCGTCGACATTTAGGATAAGTGGACCACTCTTTGCCGTAGTCACCTCTTCAACTGCACGCGCAAAGTCATACCGCGGATGTGATTTCAATAATGTGGCGAACTGAGAAAGCGCAGCGACACGCGGGTCAGGAATACCAATACGGTATTTCTTGTGACCAATACCAAGAATCAATCGTCCCGCCTTGGTTTCACTTTCAACATATTCTTTTGCGCTCATGCCGCTTGAGAGTCCGTTCAACCAGTTCTTCGCGGCGTCATTAATTGCGCCACCAAAGCGCGGACCGACAGTGAGAAGACCTGCCGCAAGAGACGACACCATATCTTTACCTGCGCGTGCGGTAATCATCGTGTTCACGGCGCCCGACACGGCCCCACCGTGGTCAATAAGCTGACTAAACACTGCGTCTGCAAACGCAACGGTGATCGGTGATTTTGGTGAGCGTCCGAGTAACGCAGAAAGAATGTGTGCGGTGTACGACGTTGTTTGTGGCACGAGTGCGCCGTCCGCAACATAGGTAGGAGCATGCTCCGTATCAATTATTTTGCGTGTGGAAAGAATACTTTCGCGACGGCCCGCTAACTCATCGGCAGTTCCCATAGGTGCCACTATATCGCTTCCCGGCGTTTGTGCGAACGCAGCAAGAAACTCAGGGAAGGTATCAGGCGCAATCGCGCCCGCGGCGCGTAGTGCTTCGCGCTTAGCGCGTGCGCTCTCGTCCTTGCGCGCAACGAGTGCTTTGGCGTGACCAAACTGCATGTGCTCATCAAACGCTTCATCGATGATGCCGGCGATGTATGCGATAACCGGCTTCGTGAATTTCTTTGACTTTAATAGTTCCACTATTTCGTACTCGTCTTCCCCACCGAGCTCTCCAAAGTACGCGAGTGCTTTCGTGGCACCGTCTGCTTCTGCGAGCGCGAGCACTTGAGACAACGACGCTACCGGGAAACGGTCACCACCAATAGCGAGTGCGAACGAGACACCTTTTCCGCTTGCCGCAACGCCGTGAATAAGTTCGTTCGTCATGCCGCCTGAGGTAGACACTACGGCGATGG
>DAORIN010000131.1:0-1107 GCA_035438545.1 Minisyncoccota bacterium
AGCGACACAATGATGAGCGGACCGTTCGGGAGCATGGCGATTCCTTCCGTCACTCCTTCGAGAGAATTGAACGTGATGAGATCGCGATGCGCGGTGAAATAACTGGCAAGACTATCACTTGATACTTCGGTACGTTTCGGAATATCGACGGTCATCAGTCGGATGATGTTCCCATCAGGGTCAGCGAACATCATTGCGTTTATGTCGAGGTTCGCAAGTCCTGTCGCATAGATGGTGTCTGCTGCCCACTCCGGATCCCTATCCCGTGCATAGTTGTATGCCTCATCCCATGCTGCCCAGTCGGAGAGTTTGATGCGCTGCTGACCAGAAAATTCTGCGATGGCATCGGTAGCACGACGTAGGTTTTGTACCATCGCCTCATTCTCGATATCGCGATAACTCTGAAGCAGCACGACTGACGATATCGCGTATATGGCAAGACCAAGAATAACGATAGACCCTACTATCGTGAGGAGAATCTTTGAGCGGACTGACAATACTTTTTTGGGAGTCTGCATAGCGTTCTGCCATAAGTATATACCGGTGATGGTGCATGAATATGCTTCATGAAGCATTCATAGGATATGCGGTACAACTCCCCGCGTAGTAATCAATACAACAACGCATATATATGGAACCTAAGCCTATGAACGGATGGAAGGTAGCAACGGGAGCACTCGTTGTCCTCGTCGTTATCTTACTCGCCATGATGTGGGCGCAGTGGAGCAAACAGGAGCACAGTCTCGACAATGTACTTCAGGAAGGTAAAGAAGATGTCGTGGAGGCACGCGCTGCTATTGAAATGAAGTGTCGTGGCCCACAGGCTGACGAAGACGATTGTCAGGATGCACTTAAGGATCTTGCCGATATTCTCAAAGAATTCAGCAAAGATGTGAACGCAGCCTCAACGAGCGGTACGGCTCAATAAGCTACGGTTGTAGAAACCGCTCCCGGTTACCCGGGAGCGGTTTCTATTTCTCCCTTTGAGAAATGGAGCGGCACCGGTATAGTGCGCGCATTATCTTCCTAGCACTTACGCATGCCTACGTTGACTGATTCGGCCTTCCGCAAGATTCTCATCGCCCTTGCGGTCTATATCACTTCTCT
>DAORIN010000132.1:0-1105 GCA_035438545.1 Minisyncoccota bacterium
AGGCGGTGGCTGGTATGACCGTTTCCTCACGAAGGTTCCACGCTCCTGGCTTCGTGTCGGCTTTTGTTACGAACATCAGTTCTCTTCTACTCCCTTGCTACGACAGTCCTGGGATCAGGAAATGGATGCGGTAATCGTCGTCAGTGCTGCCGGAGCGCGACTCATCCACTCATCTGCTACCATTGCCTCATGATTCTTTCCGCATTTCTTTTCTTCGTACTGAGCTTCATTACGTATTTCCTTATTGCTCTCTTCGGTCACCTCACCGGTGGAGCTCCGGGAACATTTTGGCAAAGCCTAACCGCCGCATTTAAACCCCTCCCCTTACTCCTTATTCTCTTAAGTAATCTCTGCTTCGCCGCTGCGCTGTGGCATGGCTTCAAAATTACTGCGTATGCAATTCCTATTTCCATTGCTATCGGCGTCATCGCATCATTTACCTATTCAATCGCCATACTGCACGCAAGTGTGACGCCCGTAAAACTTCTTGGCGTCATGCTTATACTCCTCGGTATATACTTCCTTCGCTAGCCCTTATGAAATACAAACTCGTATTCACCGTTCCCCTCGTTGATGCTGATAGGGTGCGTATGGCCATTGGTGAAGCGGGTGCTGGAAAGTCTGGTAACTACTCTTTCGCAAGTTTCTCGGTACGCGGTATTGGACGTTTCCGCCCAGAAGAAGGTGCTACCCCTGCCATCGGTGAAGTAGGAAAAATGGAAGAAGTGGAAGAAGAGCGCGTTGAGTGTCAGGTAGATGAAAGGTACATAGAAGAGGTACTTGCTGCGCTACGGCGCACACATCCCTACGAAGAGATTGCATACGATGTGCAGGTGCTTGAAGATATGTAGCCATGCATCGCATCACCGCTATCGCTGCTATCGGGAAGACAACGAACGTCCTTGGAAAGGATAATGATTTGGTATGGGATATTCCCGCAGACCTCGAGCGCTTCCGTAACGTTACGCGCGACCACCCTATCATCATGGGCCGTAAGACGTGGGAATCACTTCCCGCAGAGCGCCGTCCCCTCCCGAAGCGTACGAACATCGTCGTATCACGCCAAACTGACTATGACGCCCCCGGCGCCATACTCGTGTCGTCC
>DAORIN010000133.1:0-1090 GCA_035438545.1 Minisyncoccota bacterium
ACGATCACACCCTCACCCTCACCCCACCCGAGACGCTCTCATTGGATAACCTTGATCGTAAGGCGGCGGAACGCACCCGTTCCATCCTTATGTTCATCGGTCCCCTCGTGCACTACTTCGAGTCCTTCTATCTTCCCCAGTCAGGCGGCTGCACCTTAGGACTCCGTTCTGTGCGTCCTCACCTCTGGGCGCTTGAGAAGTTCGGCATTTCCATAGATGCAAAGACTGATCGCTGGCCGGTGTCTCACAAAGGATTGAAGCCTGCGGAGGTTATTTTTTATGAATCAAGTGATACTGCAACTATTAACGCGCTTCTTGCTGCGGCACGTATCCCAGGACGTAGCGTTCTTAAGTACGCCTCCGCGAACTATCAGGTGCAGGAGATCTGCGGATTCTTGAAAGCGCTTGGCGTGGGGGTTGAAGGAATAGGCACGACGACGCTCATCATCGATGGCGTTCGCGATATACAGAAGGACGTGCAGTACTCCGTCGGTGAAGATCCAACGGACGCCATGTTCTTCATCGCCGCGGCTGTCGCCACCCGCTCCGCGCTTCGTATTGAGCGCGCTCCAATAGAATTCCTTGAGCCTGAACTCATCGTGCTTCAAAAGATGGGACTCACGTTCCGCACAGAAGATGTCGGTATTTCAGAGAACGGCATCACCAAGCTCGTAGACCTTTATATAGAGCCATCGGTGCTGAAAGCGTTCCCTGAAAAGATTCATGCACGTCCGTACCCAGGATTAAACATTGATAACCTTCCCTTCTTTGCGGTTATCGCTACCCAAGCAGAAGGCACCACGCTTATCCATGACTGGGTGTATGAAAAGCGTGCCGTCTACTACACCGAGCTTGATCGCTTCGGCGCGGAGACACAGCTCTTGGATCCGCACCGCATTAACATCACCGGGCCTTCTCATCTGCGGGCGGCAGATATCACCTGTCCGCCAGCTCTTCGCCCGGCGACTATCCTTCTCATCGGCGCGCTTGCAGCAGAAGGTCGTTCCGTCTTAAAGAATGTATACAGCATTAACCGCGGGTATGAAGACCTCGTCGCACGCCTTCGCTCTATTGGCGCGTCGATAGAGTC
>DAORIN010000134.1:0-1088 GCA_035438545.1 Minisyncoccota bacterium
TCGGAACATTGATAACGTCGCGGGTGACGGTAATCTCGCTCGGCTCCCCATCGCGATAGATGCGGAACACGACGTTCGTGCCCTTTTCGCCACGAATAAGCTTCACTGCTTCGTCCGTAGACATGCCGTCGGTGGACTTCTCATCAATCGCAATGATGAGGTCGCCGGAACGAATACCCGCTTTTTCTGCAGGCGTTCCTTTAAGAGGAGCGATGACGGTAAGGATGCCGTCCTTGTTAACACCAATTTCCATACCGACTCCGGTGAAGTTTCCTGCGATGTCTTCAGCAAATACTTTCGCGTCATCAGGACGCATGAACACGGTGTACGGGTCACCAAAGCTTTTGGTAAGTCCTTCGATAGCTCCCCATACCTTTTCCTTACTATCTGGGAGCGTTGACGTGCCGTGCGTTTGCACGAAGCGTGCGTTCAGCGTATTCCATGCTTTCCAGAAATCACTAAGATCGGCGGAAGGGTCAGGCGTTGCATCAAGGCCATCAGAGAGAATCGGGACGCCCTTCAATAGATCTTTTCCTTGACCCGCAACAATGATGCCTCCAGTAAATGAAAGTACGGCAACGAGCGCGATCAACATCGCGATGCGCATCATGGCTGTAAACTTTTTCCGCTCTTCTGGAGCGGGTTCCGCATCAAAGTTCTCCATATTTCTCACATTCTATCATGGGGTCAATCACCCTCATGCGTTATACTAGTGCGTATGATTACCCGACATGAGCGCGAAGGCCTCACGTGGGTGGACCTTGAGTCCCCAACGCGCGACGAACTCCGTTCGGTCGTCGAAGAGTTCAGTATTGATGCGCAGGTAGAGGAAGAAATCATCTCACCAACCCCGTACCCGCTCTTCGTTGCCTCAAGTGAGTACGCCTACCTTATCCTTCACTTCCCTACCGCAGAGGTGTCCGGCGGCGCGCGGAACCAGGAAATAGATATTATCGTGGGAAAGAACTTCCTTATTACGGCCCGCTATGAGGTAGTGGGCTGCATTCTCACGCTTCACAAGGCGTTTGAAGCAGAGGAGCTCCTTGGTCTTCCTACCGAAGGCGGGTGCGCCGCGCTTGTTGAACGTC
>DAORIN010000135.1:0-1084 GCA_035438545.1 Minisyncoccota bacterium
TGGCCTTATTCGCAAGACGGCGTCATCTCTTAAGGAGCTCGACGGCGTTGGCGACAAGGCAGTTACTGAAATAACTGAAGCCCTCGAGAAGCTCGGACTCGAGCTTAAGGCCGATTAATCAACTGGTATGCGTCATCACGTCAAAGGAAGGAACCTGGGCCGCCCCAAAAATCAGCGCGTTGCGTTGAAGAAGTCGCTTATGCGCTCACTCATCATCCATGAGCGTATTGCAACGACGGAGGCAAAGGCTAAGGAAATCCGCCCACTCATCGAGAAGATGGTTACCCGCGCCCGAACCGACTCGGTGGCAAACCGCCGCCTTACCATGGCGCGTATTGGCGACGCTGACGCAGTCAAAAAGCTCTTCACCACTATTGCTCCACGCTTTAAGGGTCAGGAGGGTGGCTATGTCCGCATCGTTAAGCGCGCTGTCAAAGCGGATGGCCGTAAGAACGCCTATATCGCCTTCACCAAATAATTTATGACTACGCTTGAACGAATGCCGAAAGACTTGCGCAACCGCGTCGACCACACCGTCGCTCCGGTTGAATACACCGTAGACGCCGCAGGGCGCACCTTGGGACGCGTTGCGTCTGAGGCTGCTTCCGCGCTTCTTGGTAAGAAGTCGGTCCACTTCCTTAAGACGAAGGTCCTTCCGGTGAAGGTCACCATCATCAATGCAAAGAAGTTGAAGCTCTCGGAGAAGCGCCTTTCTGAAAAGAAATACCGCTACTACACCGGCCACGTTGGTGGTCTCCGCGAATTCTCTCTCCCGATGCTTCTTGAGAAGAAGGGCGTCGGCGAAGCACTGCGCATGGCAGTTGACGGAATGATCCCTCGCAACAAGCTCCGCAAGGAACGCATGAAGCGCCTTACTATAAAAGATTAATATATGCCTGAACTCGCTTACACCACCGCTGTTGGACGCCGCAAGACTGCTACGGCTCGCGTTAAATTGACGCCTGCCGCAAAAGGCTCGGTGACCGTTAACGGCAAGACTGACGTCGAGTACTTCAAGACGCGTGAGCGCGTGTTGGTCACCAAGGACGCTTTCCATATCGATGGCGTTAAAGGTACCTTTGAA
>DAORIN010000136.1:0-1055 GCA_035438545.1 Minisyncoccota bacterium
CTCTTGGAACGGCTGCCCTTAACGCAGGCCTTATCGCAGGCATCATTGGGTTTGCGCTCGTTGGCCTGTTTATGACGCTCTGGTACCGATTGCCAGGACTGGTAGCAACCGTGGCGCTGGTCATCTACGTGATTGCAAACATTGCGCTCATCAAGACCATTCCCGTTACCCTAACGGCGTCTGGTATTGCGGGACTCATACTCTCTATAGGTATGGCCGTTGACGCGAACGTGCTTATCTTTGAGCGTATGAAGGAGGAGCTTCGCAAGGGCGACACGGTGCGCGAGGCGCTCACGATTGGCTTTAGTCGTGCGTGGCCTGCAATCCGAGATGGTCACCTCACGATGATCATTTCATCAGTTATTCTCTTCTGGCTTGGTACTTCTATCGTGCAGGGCTTCGCGCTCGTGTTCGGATTCGGCGTTATCATTTCTCTTATCTCTGCAGTCTTTATTACGCGCATCTTCCTGCTCGCCATCCTTCCAGAAGACATGAAGGGATGGGGTCGCTATCTTCTTGGAGCAGGATTCAAACTTAAACCATAGACGTATGTTTATCATCAACCACCGTACATTCTTCTTCTGGCTCGCAGGCATCATTACTGCAGGGGCCATCGCGGCCATCGTCTTTTTCGGTCTCCCTCTCTCTATTGAATTTACCGGAGGGTCTCTTGTGGAGATAGCGTATACAACGGAGCGACCAAGTCTTGAATCAATGAAGGAGAAAATCCATCAGGCGGGCCTTGGGGAGGTGACGCTTCGTGAGAGCGGAGAGAATGGGGTGCTTATTAAAGCACCAACGCTGACTCCTGAAGAGCATGATCGTATGTTGATGGCGCTGTCTGGAGACGATGCGCATCAGTTTAGTGAGATGCGCTTCAACTCCATTGGACCATCGCTTGGAGACGAACTCGCCAAGAAAGCACTCTGGGCGCTTGGAGCAGTGATTCTCGCTATCGTGCTTTATATCGCGTGGGCATTTCGTCGTGTTGCGCGTCCACTCACCTCATGGGTGTATGGTGGGTCTGTGGTGCTCATCTTGATTCACGATGTGCT
>DAORIN010000137.1:0-1052 GCA_035438545.1 Minisyncoccota bacterium
GAGCATACCGTTCTTTCCATGAGTAATCAGCTCCGTGTTGCCGCCCACCGGTGTCGTGATAATGGGAAGCCCGAGCGCGAGCGCCTCTATCAACAAATGCGATAGCCCTTCGTACGCGGTATTGAGCGCAAAGACGTCAGCTGCCTGCATCACTGCAAGCGCATCAGCATGCGGCAGCTCTCCGAGAACAAAGCCTGCCCCTCCGAGTTTCTTATGCGCCAAGCGTGTCAGCGCTTCCTGTTCAGGTCCGCTGCCAACGATCACGAGTGATACTGGCACCGTCTCGCGTATCTTCTCTACGGCATCAATGAGTCCTTTCATTCCCTTCCACGGAACGAGGCGCCCCACCGACACAATCACAGGATGAGGAAGCGCAGCAACGGCGTCAGGCACCGTACCAATATCTGTTATGGAAACGGCGTTATGAATGACGACAATCTTTTCAGAGTGTATGCGCCACCGCATCACCACACTTTTTAAGTAATTGCTTGGCACGATAATTTTCTTTGCACGGAGCGCGACCCACCTCTCAATATCAAGCAGCATGCGCACCATAAACGGAAGCTGACGTTCGCTCGTGAATTCATCGAGTGTTCCTTGTACCCCGAAGCGCTGGGTACCCTGCTCCCACGCATAGTCCCCTACTACTTTTACGAAAAAAGGTTTGTTCAATACACGCGCAGCGAGCGCTGCGGGGAGTCCGGTAGAAACAGGGTCGAGCGCCAAGAGCGCATCGGCATGCTTCCCTTTACTACAAAGCATAAAGAAATACGCGATATGGCGGATGATTTTGGGGAGTCCCCGCACATCGCGGAATTTCGCAAGCGTAACCTCTATCCCTTCCTTAGGAAGGGTCTCCTCCAGCACCTGCGCATAGGTTGCGGGACCGCCTGGCTCAGGCGGATAGAGGGGCGTCGCGATAAGAAGTCGCATGCTTTATTTTACCGTGCCAGAAAGCATCTGGTCGAAGAGCGTCTTCATCTGTCCGGCGACAAGCGTCCAGTCATACTTTTCGGTGACGAGCTTCCGTGCAGTCTCCACCACCTTCTCTG